>CAXNKO010000038.1:0-9416 GCA_964202685.1 Caulobacterales bacterium | reverse complement strand
GCCAGCACCTCGCCGCGGCGCACCTGCTGACCCTCCTCGATGCGCACCTCGGTGAGCCGGCCGGTGACCTCGGCGGCCACGGTGGCCTTGCGCCGCGCCACCACATAGCCCGAGGCCACCAGGCCGCCGGAGGCGGCGGGGCGGCCGGTGGCCTGGGCGGCGGTCTGGGTCGGGGCAGGCGCGGGCGCGGGCGAAGCGGGCTTCAGGAACCAGGCCAGCGCCGCGCCGATGACCAGCGCCAGGGCGCCGACGACGACCAATCCGCCCAAGCCAGCGCCGTCGGCCTGGGCCCCCGCCGGGCCGCGCTCGATGCGCAGGGATTTCAACAGGTCGGACTTTTCGTTCACCGCCGCCGCACGCCCCAGGCGCCTCTCACAAGAACCCAACAGGCCTGCAACATAGCGGGTCAGCGCTGTCTGGGAAGCGGCGGCGCGCGGTTACTCCAGGTAGTCGGCGCGCAGCCTGGCCAGATCGGCGGCGTCGACCCCCACTTCCTTGTCGAGGTAGGCCTCGACAGAGCCCCAGCGGGCCACGACCTCGTCCAGGGCGAACTCCAGCAGGGCGCGGTGCTGGGCGTCGAACAGCGGCTTGGGGGTATTGGCGTTCGGGGCGCGCTGGTAGCCGGCGAACATCATCACGGCCGGATTGTTCGGCTGCGCGGCGGCGTCCAGGGGCGGCATCTCGAACTGCGGCCGGCGATAGGTGGTCGACAGGTGGTAATCAGCGAGAATGACGTCGCGCGGCGTCCCCAGCGCCGTCAGGACCATCGCGGTGGCGAAGCCGGTGCGGTCCTGGCCGGCGGAACAGTTGTAGGCGAGGGGACCTTCTCCCTCCAGCAGCGCCTCGAACACGAGCTGCAGTTGTGGCGCCAGCAGGGTCGGGAACGCGCGGTAGACCTCGTGCATATATTCGTCGGTTCCCGGGGCCGCGGACTGTGCGCGGATGCGGGTCATGGAATAGCCCACCGCCGCGTAGCGAACGCCTTCGATCTTGGTGGGCGCGAGGACGCGTTCCTCGCTGGAGCGCAGATCGACCATCTCGGTCAGTCCCAGCGCGGCGACCCTGGCCACATCGGCCTCGGTGAGCATTGGCGTGCCGCCGGCGCGATAGATGCGGCCCCAGCGGATGTGCTTGCCGCCGGCCGCCGCGTAGCCGCCGATGTCGCGGAAGTTGGACCCCTGGTCGAGGGGCAACACCCGCTCGGCGACACGGACGCTGGCGCCGTCCTTGGTGTCGACCAGGATGAAGTAGGGTCGTCTGGCCAAATCGGCGGGGACCTCGACGCGGCCCTGGCGGTTGTCGTCGGAGACCAGGCGCGCGGCGGCCAGGGCGGTGTCGGGGCGGTCGGCCAGATAGACGTCCACAGGCGACGTGCCGGTCCAGGAGACGGCGACCCTGTCCGGGGCGACACGTTCGGCCTTCTCGGCGGTGGGCGCGGCGAGGGCGGCCTGGCCATAGCCAAGCAGCAGGGCCAGCGCTAGGAGAGCAAGCTTACGGATCATCGGGCGGTCCTTGCTGTGTGGTTTAAAATTCGATCGTGGCGTCGATGCCGTAGGTGCGCGGCTCGTTGTACATGCCGAACGCGCCCAAGGCCGCGAAGGCCCCGCGGCTTTCATAGAAGGTGTGGTCCTCGTTCAGCAGATTGCGCGACCACAGGGCCAGCTGCAACTTGCCGTCGCTGCCGAGGTCCATATCGCCCAGGGACAGGCGGCCATTGACCACCAGCGACTTGTCGGTGAGCGTCGCCTCGCCCGATGTGCCGCGATAGCCGTCGGCGGCGTTGGCGTCGATGTGCGCGCGCAGCGTGCCCCACTCCAGCGGCGTCGCGTAATCGACCGCGAAGCTGAAGGCGTTCTTCGGCGTGTAGACGATGAACACGTTCTGCAGGGCGTTGTTGTTAAAGGGGTTGGCGCCCCGCGGCAGCTTGCTTTCGGTATAGGCGTAACTGGCCGTAAGGGTCAGGCCCTCGAAGGGCGTGACCGTGGCGTCCGCCTCGAACCCCTTGATGGTTCCGTGCCCCGGCGCATTGACGGTTTCCAGCGTGCCGCGGTTGCTGTTCAGCAGGTTGACCGCCGAAAAATCGATCTGGATGTCTTTATATTCCGTCGTGTAGGCGGCCAGGTTCACACGGGCGTGGTTGTCGAGGAACTCCGCCTTCACGCCGCCTTCGTAGGTCGCCACGGTCTCGGGGCCGAAAGCCCGATAGTTGACCGAACGTGAGTTCGCCCCGCCGGCCCGGTAGGCCGTGCCCCACTTGGCGTAAAGATGGACGTCGTCGGTGGCGTCGTAAGCGATGGTGACGATCGGATCGACGCAGCTGGAGGAATTGCGGAAACTGAAGGCGGTGGCGGCGCCATTGACCTTAGACAGCACCCCGCTTTTCTTGTCGTGGGTGTAGCGGGCGCCGATCGTCAGGTGCAGGGCTTCGTTCAGGGCCGCCGGCGTCCAGGTCGCCTGGCCGAAAACGGCGTAGCTGTCAGCCTTGGCGTCGCTGGCGCGGTCGGGGAAAAGCGTGGCCGCCCCGGCCGCCAGTGTGGGGATCCGGGTCGCCACCGTGCCGCTGGCGTTCCAGGTCAGAGTGTTGGGCGTCCAGGCGTCGTCGTCGCCGCGCTCGTGATAATAGTAGGCGCCGGCCACGTATTGGAGCTGGGGCAGAGATCCCACCAGCTGCAGTTCCTGGCTGTACTGCTCCTGGCGCAGGGAAGCCAGGCTGTAGCGGGCGAAATTGGCGTTGGCGCGGAACGGGCTTGAGTGCGCTCCGATGCCGTTGTCGAGCTGGGTCTGATCCACCTTGCGATAGGAGGTGATCGAACGAACTTCCAGGTCGTCGGATGGCTCCCAGGTCAGGTGCAGCATGTGGCCGGAGATATTGCCGACGCTGTCCTCCTGCGGGACGCCGATGTCTGTCGCCTTCGCCCGCCCCGCCTGCACCTGGACCAGGGGCGCCAGGGGCGCCGACGCCGGGTTCTTCTCGATCAGCTGTACATAGTAGGGGGTGGTGATGTCCTTGGAGATGTCGAAATCGTAGCGGGCCCGGAAGGCATCGGTGGGCCGCCACAACAGCCCCAGATGCAAGCCGCGCTTGTCGTATTTGTTGAAATCCTCCTCACCGCCCATGGTGTTGTCTACCGTGCCGTCGCGGCGGGTGAGGATCGCGTCCAGCTTCACGGACAGGCCATTCGCCTCGGGCAGGTCCAGGTGGGTCTCGGAAGTGTAGCCGTTGAAATTGCGCACGCCCACGGTCTGGCGCAGGCTGAATTCGCCGCTGGGCGCGCGGGTGACGATGCTCACCGCCCCGCCGGTCGAGTTGCGCCCGAACAAGGTCCCCTGCGGCCCCTTAAGCACCTCGATGCGCTCCACGTCGAACAGCGCCGCGCCCAATCCTTGCGAGCGGCCCAGGTAGACGCCGTCGATATAGACACCGACGCCCGCGTCGCGGCTCGGCTGGTTGGCGTCGAAAGGGACAATCCCGCGGATGCCGATGGTTAGGGCTGAGCTGCGGGAAAAGAACGGTGCGACCCGCAGGGAGGGCACGCCGCCGGTCATCAGGTCCTCCAGGCTCAGAACGCCGCGGGCCTTGAGCGCATCCGCGCCAAGGACGGATATGGCGATGGGGGTCCTCTGCAGGTTGGTTTCGCGCTTCTGGGCGGTGACGACAATCTCGGACAGGCCGACCGCGGCGGCTTCCAGGCCGGCCGCGGTGTTGGTGGCGTTCTCGGCGGCGGCCGGCGCGGTGGTTTGGGCGCCGACTTCTGAAGACAAACATGCTGCTAGCGCCGCGGTGGCGAGCAGCGCGGCGCGGTGCGCGCCGAAGTTCCAATGTTGCACAATTAACCCCTCTGATTTGCAGAGGGACTTAGTCCGGGCGCGCGAAGCATTCGTGTCGGCGTGACAACGGTCAGTTCACAGTTCGCCGGCGCTTCGGTGACAGTCCGGTCAGGCGGCGGAGCACAGCTGCGCGCAATGCGCTGTCGCGCCTAGAAATACGTTCGTTTGGCCGACCTGATCCCGGCCCTGACCGGGCGAGCCGACGTCACCGCCTGCGGAACTGCGGGCGGGCAGGGGCGGCGCCGCCGATGCGGGCGCCTTCGGGGCGGTGGCGGAAGGTGATCCGGCCACGATCCATGTCATAGGGAGTCATCTCAACGGTGACGCGATCGCCAACCATGGAGCGGATGCGGTTTTTCTTCATCTTTCCCGCGGTGTAGGCGAGAATCTCATGGTCGTTCTCAAGACGCACGCGGAACCGGCCCTCGGGCAGCAGTTCGGTGATCTTGCCGTCGAACTCAATCAGTTCTTCTTTGGCCATTCGGCCTCCATTTCGAATTCACGGGGGCGTCGACGAGATTGACGGGGCGGAACGCGCTGCGCTCCGCCCCGTCGAACCGAAATCAGCCGGCCGACAGCTGGCCGGCGGACATCTTGCCGCTGCGCTGGTCGCGCTCGAGTTCGAAGTTGACCTTCTGGCCTTCGTTCAGCGAGCCCATGCCGGCGCGCTCCACCGCGGAGATGTGCACGAACACATCGGCGCCGCCGCTATCCGGCTGAATGAACCCGAAGCCCTTTTGGCCGTTGAACCACTTCACAGTACCGCTTTGCATCTCAGTCCCTTTCCGGACGTAAGTTCTTGGCTCCAAGAGTGGGGCGCAAGGTCAAATTTTCGGATAGGGTCGAGTCGAATTCGGCGTCGAAACCGGAATTCCGACAGAAACGGCAGGCGAGCCAAAACGAGATTTGATCCACTTATCGTAGAGAGAATGCGCCGGGACCGCAAGGAATATTCGGAAAATATCCGTTACCGCTTTGTTAATATGTGCCATAGTCCTCGGATGCGAACAGTCCAGGACAGAGCCGTGCTGACCGTCACCCGCCACGATGGCGGATGGGCGGTGGAGCACGAAGGCGCCTACTTCGGCCATTCCACCGACAAGGAAGTCGCCAAGGCGGCGGCCAACAAACTGGCCCGGCAGATGCTGGACGGCGGTCGCGCCTGCCAGGTGCGGGTGAGCGGGGAGCTGGGTTATTTCCCGGTTGAGACCGCCACGGTGGTCGTCGCCGCGCCATAGAGCGTGCCGCCGGGCGGCGAAGCTAGGCTCCGAAGATCCAGTCGCCGGTCAGCGTCGACTGCTGGACGCCGACCAGGATCACCTGGCCGCCGCCGGTCATGGCGACGACCACATCGGCGCCGGACTGGGAGACGGTGTAGACGGTGCCGGGGTCGAGCAGCACCCGGTCGCCCTCGGCGCGGTTGAAGTCGGTCACCCGGTCGATGCCGGCGTCACCGAAGCTGTGAAAGATGTCCGCGCCGGACCCGCCGGTGAGGGTGTCGGCGTCGCGGTCGCCGGACAGCCAGTCATCGCCGGCGCCGCCGAACAGCAGGTCGTCGCCCTGGCCGCCGCGGACCAGATCGGCGTCGGCGCCCCCGTCGCAGGTGTCATTGCCGAGGTTTCCGTAGACGATGTCGGCGCTTTCGTCGCCGTTGAGCCGGTCGTTTTCCCGGCCGCCCACCACCCAGTCGGGGCCCAGGCCGCCGCTGGCGGTGTCGTCGCCGGCGTTGCCGTTGAGGTCGTCGAAGCCCGGCCCGCCCACCAGCTGGTCATTGCCATCGCCGCCGCGCAGATAGTCGTCGCCCTCCGCACCGCTGACGGAGTCGTCGCGGCTGAACGAGAAGATGATGTCGTCGCCGGCGCCGCCGTTCATGGTGTCGGCCTGGGTCGAGCCGGCGATGGTGTCGTCGAAGATGGTGGCCAGGCCCATGTCGCTGAGCATCGCCGCATCCAGCCGGCTGGGCATTGGCGCGCCCGGCGAGGCGGCCCAGAACATCAGGTCGCGGACGAGATCCGTGCCGGCCCCGGTGTCGTTCCCGATGTGGTAAAGATGCCCCCGCGACAGCGGCACATTGCCCCCATAGACCGCCTTCGCATTGTCGCCGGTGAAGAACGGCGCCCCGTCGATGATCTCGATGAAGATGTCGAAAGTCGACTGGACGCCCTCGGCCTCCGGGTCAGGTTCGTAGGTTTCTTCGTCGCGGAATCCCACAATGCCCAGGCCGTGACCGATCTCATGGGCCAGGACGCTCACCAGGCTCACCTTGCCGAAGCCGATCGGGGTTCCATCGAAGGTGTCGATGTGCACGCGACTATCGGCGAAGTCGGCGTCTAGCTCTATGACGATGTCCGGCGCATCGGGGTCGAGGTCGATGCCGCTCAACAGCTCGAAGGCTGCGCCACTCTCAAGGATATCCTTACCGGCGAATATACCGTCGACGGGCCCGCCCGTGGCCAGGTAGTCCGCGCGTGGGGCCACCAGCCGCACTTCGATCTGGATGCTCCCCACACTCGGCGCCAGCACCCGCATCCAGGCTTCCATGGCGGCGATTGCGTTGCGGGCGATCAGGTCCAGGGAGCCGGTGTAGCTGCCGGTGTCGTCGATGACCGTAGCCGTTGCGATCGCCATGGCGCGCCCTTGAGCTTCCAAGCTCCACCATAAGGCGAAGTTCAGGCAATGCGCAATCGGCGCCGTGCGATCAAGCCCCGAAGATCCAGTCGCCGGTCAGGGCGGACTGCTGCACGCCGACCAGGATCATCTGGCCGCCGCCGGTCATGGCGATGACCACATCGGCGCCGGACTGGGAGACGGTGTAGACGGTTCCGGGGTCGAGCAGCACCCGGTCGCCCTGGGCGCGGTTGAAATCGGTCACCCGGTCGATGCCGGCGTCGCCGAAGCTGTGAAAGATGTCGGCCCCGGCGCCGCCGCTGAGGGTGTCGTTTCCCCGGTCGCCGGAGAGCCAGTCGTCGCCGGCCTGGCCGAACAACAGGTCGTCGCCCTGGCCGCCGCGCACCAGGTCGGCGTCGGCGCCGCCGTCACAGGTGTCATTGCCGAGGTTGCCGTAGACGATGTCGACGCCGGCGTCGCCGGAGAGGCTGTCGTTGTCCTTGCCGCCCACCACCCAGTCGCTGCCCAGGCCGCCCGAGGCGGTGTCGTCGCCCTGGTTGCCATTGATGTCGTCGAACGCCTCGCCGCCGCTGATCACATCATTGCCGTCGTCGCCGCGCAGGTAGCTGGCGCCGGTTCCGCCCTCGATGGTGTCATTCCCGGCCCCGCCGGAAACGGTGTCCGCGCCCGCCAGACCGCCGAGAAACTCTCCCAGGGCGCCGCCGATCAGCGAGTCATCGCCGGCCAACAGCACGCTGAGCAGATAGTCGACGTCGTCGCCCACCGCCACGAAGTCCGCCACCGACAGGCTGAAGTCCGCCACCCGCAGCAGCATGACGCCGTTCAGGTCGATCTGCAGGGCGGTGATGGTCCCACTGGCCAGATCGCCGCCGCTCAAGACGAAGCTACCGGTGAGGAGGGCGTCCAGCGTGCCGCTGAAACCGCCGCCGGAGACCAGGGCGCGGAACCGGATCGAGCTGGCGCTCGCCTGCACGACGTCGGCGTCGATGATGTTGAGGAAGGAGAGGTCGTCGGTGGTGAGACCGGCCGGCGGCGTCCCATAGGTCAATGTGGACATGGCGTCCCGCGCTCCAATCCTCGATCCCGGCCAGTTTCGCCCCAAGTCGCCAAACAAACTGGAAACGCGCGCGCCCGACGTTCAACCGGCCACAGGTTAACGAAGGTAGGGTTCTATTAACCATAAGGCGACACGGTGGCGCCGGGTCCGCCCCATGTCCGGTATTGCTTATCCAGCGAGGCTTTTATGAACGGCGCCGAGGTGTTGGACGTCGGGCGCGACGCCATCTGGCTGACCGTCCAGCTGTCGGCGCCGCCGCTGCTGGTGGGCCTGGTGGTGGGGGTGGGGATTGGGCTGTTCCAGGCCCTGACCCAGATTCAGGAAGCCACTCTGGTCTATGCGCCGAAGATCGTGGCGATCTTCGTGTCGCTGCTCATTTTCCTGCCGATGATGGGCGCGCTGATGAGCGGCTTCATGCACAATATCGCCGCACGCATCTCGGCCATGTAGCGGCGCGGGCGCGCGCCCATGCAATCCTACGCCACCGCCCAGGAAGTCTTCGCCGCCAGCCTGATCTTTTCGCGGCTGGGGGCGATGCTGATGCTGATCCCGGGGATCGGCGAACAGATCGTGCCGGCGCGCATCCGGCTGGCCTTCGCGCTGCTGATGACGCTGCTGCTCTACCCGCTGCTGGCAGGCGCGATGCCCGCCCTGCCGGGCACGGTGGGGTCGCTGGCGGCGGCGGTGATCAAGGAGCTGCTGATCGGATTGATGGTGGGGGGCATCTTGCGGATGTTCCTTTCCTCCCTGGCCGCCGCCGGGGAAATCGTCTCCCTGCAGACCACCCTGTCCTTCGCCCAGACCGCCGCCCCTGGCCAGGCGCAGCCCTCCACCAGCCTGTCGACCTTTCTCGGCCTGATGGGGGTGGTGCTGATCATGACCACCGACCTGCATCACCTGTTCCTGGGCGCGGTGGTGAACAGCTACGACCTGTTCCCGGTGAGCCGCGCCGCGCCCCTGGCGGACGCGGCGACCATGGCCGTGCAGACGGTGGGCCGCTCGTTCTCGCTGGGCCTGCAGCTGGCGGCGCCGGTGGTGGTGTTCTCGCTGATCTTCAACATCGCCGCCGGACTGATCGGCCGGGCGATGCCGCAGTTCCAGGTGTTCTTCGTGGCCACGCCGCTGATGCTGTTGCTGGGGCTGTCGCTGTTCGCGCTCAGCCTCGGCGCGCTGGGCATGGTCTGGGTGGACCGCTACCGCGACATGATCGCGCGGTTCATGTAACCCCATGAGCGACACCAACGACGCGGCCTCACGCACAGAAGAACCCACCCCGCGCAAGCTCGAGCAGGCGCGGGAGAAGGGCGATGTCGCCAAGACGCCGGACCTGGCGCCGCTGGCGTCGCTGATGGCGGCGGCCAGCGTGCTGGCGGTGGGGGGCAACTATTTCACCCAGCAGATCGCGACGGCGCTGACGCCGTTCTTCGATCATCCCGACGCCATCCTGCTGGAGGGGCCGGGAATGGCCGCAGTGATGCGCCATGCCGCCCTGGCCGCCGCGCCGCTGCTGCTGGCCGTGATGGGGGCGGCCGGGATCGCGGGCGCGGCGGGGAACCTGATCCAGCATGGGCTTCTCTATGCGCCGCACAAGCTGAAGCCGGATTTCGCCCGGATATCGCCCCTGGGTGGTTTCAAGCGGATTTTCGGCGTCGACGGCCTGATGCAGTTCCTCAAGTCGATCGCCAAGCTGGTGCTGGTGACGGTGATCGCCTGGTGGGTGCTCCGGCCGCACCTGAGCGGTCTGCAGAACCTCACCCAGCTGGAGCCCGGCGGGATGATCCCGTTCGCCATGGACATCCTGCGCCGGCTGGTGTTCGCGGTGGCCGGGGTGATGCTGGCCCTGGCCGGCTTCGACTGGTTCTGGCAGCGCCACCGGTTCATGCAGCGCATGCGCATGTCCAAG
>CAXNKO010000037.1:0-9497 GCA_964202685.1 Caulobacterales bacterium | reverse complement strand
TGTAGCCGACATCGTCGAGATCGAACACTTCGGGGGCGACGGCATGGCAGCGGGCGTGGCCGGCGCAGGCGTCCTTACGGGCGATGACTTTCAAATTGGTGGCTCCTCATGCATGCCGCCCGCCCCCAGGGCGCGGCGGTCGGTTTCATTTGCTCAGGCTGGCGTCCAGACGATCGGCAGGCTTGGTGCGGCGATCAGGCCCGGATAGGCCGAAATGTCCGCGCCGTCCTTCAACCGGAAAGGCGGAACCCGCCGCAGGAACTCGCTCAGCGCCAGGCGAAGTTCGCGCCGCGCCAGGTGTGAGCCCAGGCACCGGTGCGGACCGCCCGCCAGGGTGAAGTGGCGGTTGGCCTGGCGATCCAGCCGGAACTCGCGGGGATTTTCGAACTCCAGCGGGTCGAAGTTGCCGGCGGCGTTGTAGCACATGACGTGATCGCCCTTCCTGATCTTCACGCCGCGGATCTCGTGATCCTCCTTGACCAGGCGGGTGGAGTTGACCAGCGGCTGCATGCGCATGAACTCCTCGATGGCCTCGGGGATCAGTTCAGGCTTGTCGCGCAGGGTCTGCTGCAGGGCCGGGTCCATGGCCAGCCTGCGGAACATCAGCGAGGTGGTGGCCGCCACCGTGTCCAATCCGCCGACCCACAGGAAGAAGATGCTGCCGATGATTTCGTCCTCGGTGATCGGCCGGCCGTTGATCTGGCCGCGCACGATGCTGCTGGCGAGCTTCTCGTTGGGGTTGGCGCGCACCTCCTCGACAAACTCACGCAGGTAGGCGAGCGCCCCCTTGGTGCCCCAGGTCATCTTCTCCGCGTCGCCCAGGCTGTGCAGGATCGCGTATTCCCACTGCAGGAATTCCTCGAACTTTTCGAACGGGAAGCCCATCAGGTTCATGAACACCTTGACCGGATAGATGCGGCCATAGTCATAGGCCAGGTCGCACTCGCCCTTGTCGATGAAGCTGTCGATCAGGTCGTTGATGGCGCCCTTGATCTGCGGCTCCATGGCGGTGATCGCCCGCGGCGAGAACCAGGGATTGAGCAGCAGCCGGTAGTGGCCGTGCTCCGGCGGGTCGGCCGCCAGCGGCAGCATCCGGAAGGTCTCGCCCACCAGCCGCTGGAAGCCCGCAGCCCCCTCGACCGAATAGAGCGCGTCGTTCTGGTAGACCTCACGGATGTCCTCGTAGCGGGTGACCACCCAGGAGCCCTTGAACAGCACCGGATTGAATTGGGGCGAGAAGAACACCGGCGGCAGTTCTTCGTAGATGTTCTCCGTGGTGCTGAACGGATCGACGCGGGCGTTCTGGTCCAAATAATCCAATTCATGGATCAGATTTGTCGGCACGTGGGCCGGCACGTCCGGCCAACTGTCGTGGCGGCGCACCTTATAGGGGACGCGTTCGATGGTTTCGCTCATGGAGACCTCCTCGTGCAGGCCGACCGGCCCCGCGCGGCGGCGCGTATTTGGACTCCGCCTATGTGGCGGAAAACCGCGTGACAGCGCAATCGCAAACGCGCCTTGGCGTCACCCTCGTCGGGATCGCCGCGGCGCGCCTAGGACGCCCGGGTGTCGTAGTTGGGGTCGGCGGCGATTTCCGCGGCGCTGCGTTCGACGAAACCGTCCCAGTCCTCCAGCCGCTGGCGCAGGCGCTTGGCAACCGGTCCCGGATGGGTGGTGATGAAGAAGCGGTCGGCCTTGATCGCCGCCACGATCATGGCGCCGGCCTCCTGGGGCGGCACCGGCACATAGTCGGCGCCCGGGCCGCGCACCCCCAGCGGCGCGCCGAAGGTCTTCATGCTCTTGCCGACATTGGTGGGCATCGGGCCCGGGCACATGACGCTGACCCCGATCCCGCGCGGCTTCAGGTAGAGCGCCAGGCCCTCGGTGAGGCTGATGATGGCGGCCTTGCTGGCGGCGTAGGGACCCCGGTCGAAGGCATAGGCGTAGAGGCCGGCGGTGGAGGCGACATTGACGATATGACCGCTGCCGCGCGCCACGAACCCGGGCACGAAGGCGTGGATCGCGCGGACCACCGACAGCAGGTTGGTGTTGAGGATGCGCTCCCACTCGGTGATCGGCAGATCCTCGGGACGGCCGCCGGTGAGCACGCCGACATTGTTCATCAGAATGTCCGCCGGGCCGAAGCGCGCCTCGGCCGCCGCGCGGAGGTTTTCCAGGGCGTCGGCCTGAGCCACATCGGTGGGCACACTGATCGCCTGCACGCCAGCCTCCGCCGCCATCTGCGCCGTCGTCTCGGCGCCGGCGACATCGATATCCGCCAGCACCAGGTTGACGCCCGCCTTGGCCAGTTCCAGCGCCGTGCCGCGCCCCAGGCCGGAGGCGGCGCCGGTGATCACCGCTGTGCGGCCCTTCAGGTCTTGCATTTGCCGTCCTCCCGTTGCGCCCGCGACGTCGGCACTAAATCAGACCAAGCCCCGTGTCCGCCAGCGACTCCACACCCCTCAGTCCGACGTCATCAGGTGGTCGAGCAGCCCCTCGGCGATGTAGGCGGGGTAGCTGTCCGGCTTCTGCAGCCTGGCGACCTGGCCCTCATATCGGATCGTCGCCCGCACGCCGGGGTCCAGGTAGTAGCCGCTGGCGACCACCGTGAGCAGCGCCGCATGGGCCAGCGGCGCCTCGGCGGCGAGGCGGGCGAGGTGCGCCGCGGCGTCGTCGAACCCCTGGGCCAGGGCGGCCTTCAGGTCGCCGGCAAGGTCCGGCCTGACCCCCAGGATGCGGTCCAGCGAACGGCTCTCGACCCCGGCCTCGGCCGCCGAGGGCATGCCGTCAGCCGCCGGGATCAGGGCGGCGGCGAGGCTGCGCAGCCGGGCGCGTTCGTCGGCGGTGATCGCCGCGGGCGGGTTCGGCGCCGGAGCGGGGGCAGGCCGGGGTTTGCCGACCGGGACGCTGGTGCGCCGCGCCGGGACCGGCAGGCCGGCGCGGGTCTCAATCAGCCGCTCGGCGGCGCGCAGCGACAGGGCGGCCAGCGTGGTGGTGGGGTTCACCGCCGCGCAGGTGGGAAACACGCTGGCGTCGAGAATGCCCAGGTTGGCGATGTCGTGCGCCATGCCCCAGCGGTTCACCACCGAACGGGCGGGATCGTCGCCCATCCGCGCCGTGCCGGTGAAATGGGCGTTGCCGCCGGCCGGGTTGGCGCTGATCACCCGCGTGGCGCCGGCGTCAAGGAACACTTCGGTGGCCCGCGCCACATTGAAGTCCAGGCACTTCCGGGAATTGTCGCTGTAGCGGTAGAGCACCTTGGCCGCCGGCATGCCGGAGGAGTCAGTGATGTCCGGCGACAGCACCACCCGGTTGGATGCTTCCGGCAGGTCCTCGCACATGATCGACCAGTGCATGGCGTGGCGGAACAGGGCGTCGAAATGCCGATGATAGTCGCCGCCGGGCCCGTGTTCGGCCAGCACCTGCAGCGCCGCGGCCAGGGGCCCGCCGCCGGTGGGGTGCAGGGCCCATTTGGCGCCCAGCATGTGGCCCCGGTCTGGGTCGTTCTCGGCGAAGTTCAGCACCTGAACCGTGGAGCCGTTGTGAACCTGGGCGACCTCGTCGGGGAACACGGCGGCGACGATGGCCAGGGGGTGCATCATCAGGTTGCGGCCCACCAGGCCGGAGCGGTTGGCCAGTCCGTCGGGGAACTGCGGACAGGCGGAGTTGAGCAGCAGCCGCGGCGTGCCAATGCCGTTGGCGGCCACCAGCACAACGTCCGCGGACTGGAAGTGCTCGCCGCCGGCCTCGTCCACCCACTCGGCGCCATTGGCCAGGCCGCCGGCGTCCAGGGTCACCCGCAGCACCCGGGCGCCGGGGATCAGGTTCACGCCCAGCGCCACCGCCTTGCCCCAGTGGGTGACGTCGGCCGACGACTTGGCCCCTTCGTTGCAGCCGGTCGGGCAGGAACCCCGCTGCACGCAGGCGCGCCGCCCATCATAGGGGACCGAGAGGATGGCGTTGGAATCCGGCCACCATCGCCAGCCGCGCTTGGCGATGGCGCGGGCCACATCCACCGAGTGCCTGTTGAACGGCAGCGGCGGCAGCGGCGGCTCCTCCCCCGGCGGATAGGCCGGATTGCCACCCATGCCGGAGATGCCGAACTCCCGGTCGGTGCGCTCATAGAAGGGCAGCAGGTCCTGATAGGTGAGCGGCCAGTCCGCGCCCTGACCGGTAATGCTCCGTGTACGGAAGTTGGATTCAAGGAACCGGATCCACACGGCGTTGAACAGCACCGTGCCGCCGCCGACGCCGTTGAAATTGATCCCCTGCATGTCCGATTCCGAATAGTCGATCGGATAGTCGGTGGGCCGGCCGCGCACGTTGGGATGCGAGGACCAGTGTTTGGCCGCACCCAGTTCCCAGTCCCAGTCGCCGCCGCGATAGAGGTTGGGGTCCTGCCAGTGGCCCTGCTCCAGGGCGACCACCTTCAGACCCTCGGCGGCCAGTCGCCGGGCGGCCACGCCGCCGGCCGGCCCCGCGCCGATGATCAGCACGTCGGCGTGGTCAGGACTCGGTGTCATAGAAGGCCCGCACAGCGGTGATCTTGCCCGCCCCGTTGAAGATGAACTGATCGACGATGCGCCCGGACTGGCGGCGATTGTCCGCCGGCCCGACCCGGCACTGCATCAGCGCGATGGCCTCGTTTCCGCAGACGATCGGCGTCTCGGTAAGCCAGAGCTCGACGTTCATTGGCTGGAAGCTGTCCCAGAAGCCGGCGATCTTCTCCAGGCTTTCGTTGCGCAGGGTTCCCACCGGGTCCTCATGCACCGCGCCCTCGGCGAACAGCGCCATCCAGGCGGCCTTGTCCTTTTCGCACTCCGCCCGGCAATAGGTCTCGATGGCCTGGATCATCTGTTCGCGGGTCGCCATCGGCAGGTCCTCGTCGCTCCGTGGTCAGGTCGATAGCAGTCGGCGGGTCGCCTCGGCCATGCGCCGGGCCGCCTCGGCCGGCGGCAGGGCGTCCAGCACCTTGCTCACCACTTCGGCGGTGAGCGGAACCGTCGTCCCCCGCGCCGCCAGCACCGCCAGGAACCGGGTCAAGTCGAAGTCCCCGTCCCCCGGCAGGCGGCGCAGGCCCATGGCCTCGGCGTGGTAGTCGTCGTTGGGCCGTTCCGCCGGCCCGTCATTGACCTGCAGGGCCACCACCTCGCCGGGGCGCAGGTCGCCCAGCGCCGCCCACTGGGCGCCGGAACGGAAGAAGTGAAGCGAGTCCATGACGATCCCGGCGTTGGCCTGGCCCACGGCGCGGACCAGCCGCTGTGCGCCCTCCAGGTCCGGCACGCCGGTGAGGAAGGGCACGAACTCGATCCCGCAGGTGAGGCCCTGGCATGCGCAGGCGTGGGCCAGCAGTCCCAGGCCCTCCACCAAGTCCTGCGGCGTCGCGCTGGGATCGAGGGCCGCGGCGTGCACCACCTCGCAGCCGAGCGCCGCGGCGGTCTCGGCGATGTCGCGGGCCATCGCCTCGAAGGTCGCCAGACCCGCGGCGCCCGGCAGGGAGATGATCTCCAGCTGCGGCGCCGACAGCCCCGCCGCCTTGAACTCCGCCTTCACCGCCGACAGCCCTTCGCCGGCCCCACGGCGGGCGGAGAGCTCGTGCCAAAGCACGCTGGCGCCGGTGAAACCGGCCTGCGCCGCGGCGGCGTAACGCAGCGGCGGCGGGACGGCGGCGAGCGAATAGCTGCCGAGCAGCAGTTCGGGGCTGAGCGCCACGTCAGGCGGCGGCGCGGCTGCGGCCCGCGAGCCCGTCGAGGGCGTCCTTCAGGAACGCGCCGCCCTTGATCACCGCCTTGAGCTTCGACTTGTCCTGCAGCAGCTTGATGTCGGCCAGGGGATCGCCGTCGATCACCACCAAGTCGGCGAGATAGCCGGGGCGGATGTCCCCCAGCTTGTCGCGCCCATAGAGCGCGGCGCCGTTGCGCGTGCCCCAGCCGATCACGTCCAGGGCCGCGATGCCCACATAGTTCACATAGAAGTCCAGCTCGTCGGCGTAGTCGCCGTGCTCCAGAGGCAGCGCCCCGAAGTCGTCGCCCAGCAGGATCTTCACCCCGGCCTTGTTGGCCTTCGGCAGCACCTCGACCATCTTGTCCATCTCGGCGCGCATCTTGTCGATGTTGGGGCCCTGGCGGATCTGGCTGACCTTGTAGGGATAGAGCATGCTGGGGACCAGATAGGCGCCGGTCTTCAGGAAGGCCTCGATCGCCTCGTCGTCGAGGCCATCGCCATGGTCGATGACGTCAACCCCCACCGCCAGCGCGGTCATGATGCCCAGCTTGTTGGCGATGTGGGCGCGGACCTTGGCGTTGCGCATGTGGGCGGCGTCGCAGGCGGCGCCCAGTTCCTCGGCGGTCAGGTCCATCTTGCCCGGCACCCCATCCACGGCGTGGCCGCCGGTGGCGAAGATCTTGATGATCTCCGAGCCGCGCTTGATCTCGTCGCGGATCGCCCGGCGGAACTCCTCGGGGCCGTCGGCGCGCACCACGCTGGGGGGCGAGCCCTCGGGCCAGTGCCAGGCATAGAACTTGTCCTGGCTGTGGCCGGTTGTGGAGACGTCGCGGCTGCCGCACATGATGCGCGGCCCCGGGATGGTCCCTTCCTCGATGGCCAGTTTCAGCGAGGCGTCGATGGCGTAGGGGGCGCCCGCGCCGATCACCCCGGTGAACCCGGCCTCCACCGCCAGCCGCACGTGGTCGGCGGCGCGGATCGCCTGCAGGCTGGGCGGGGCGTCCATGCCCACAGGCAGCGGCTGGCCGCCAACCCCCTTGTAGGCGGCGTGGTAGTGGCAGTTCCACAGGCCCGGCATCACGCTGGCGCCGGCCAGGTCCACCACCCGCGCGTCCGGCCGCCGCGCCGCCGTGGCCCCGAAGCTCACGGACTCGATCCGCTCCCCGGCGATTTCGATGGTCGCGCCGGGTTTCGCGCCGGCGTCGTTGTCGATCAGGGTGGCGTTGGTCAGAACCAGGCGCTGCATGGGGGTATCTCCCTAGGTCGGGGCGGCTTGCTGGCCGCGGATCAGCCGGCCGGGCAAGGCGCCGGTATGGACGCCGTCGCGATAGGTCGCCTTGCCGGCGACCAGGGTGAGCACATAGCCGTCAGCCTTCTGCGACAACCGCTTGCCCCCCGCCGGCAGGTCGCGGGCCACGGTCGGCGGATGCAGGCGCAGGCCCTGGTAGTCGATGACGTTGACGTCCGCCTTGTGGCCGGGCGCGAGCAGGCCGCGGTCGAGGAATCCCGCCAGTTCGGCCGGATCGCGGGTCAGCGCCCTGATCGCCAGGGGCAGGTCGATCTCTTCCTCGGATGGGGCGTCGCGGCCCAGCCGGGTGAGCAGATAGGTCGGATAGGCCGCGTCGCAGATCATGCCGTAGTGCGCGCCGCCGTCGCCCAGGCCCAGCACCGCGTCCGGGTGCTCGAAGTAACGGCGCGGGTTTTCGCCCAGGGCGCCCAGCGGGCAATAGAGGATGGACTTGCCGTCGTCCTCCAGCAGGGCGTCATAGATCATCTCGCGCAAACCGATCCCGGCGGCCTCGGCGCGAGCCATGAGGTTGTCCTCCGGCGCCGGCTGGTAGTTGGGCGGATCGCTGAGCACATAGAGGCTGTTGGTCCGCTTGATCATCGACATCAGGAACGGATTGGGATCGTCCGGCGCCTCGGCGAGGATCGCGGCGCGCAGGCCCGGGTCGCGCAGGGCCGCCACCTTCTCCGCCAGGGCCAAGCCCTCCACCGGCCGGTAGCTCGGGTTGAAGGCGAACGGATGGTAGGACAGGTCGAGGCCGAACAGCATGCCCACCGGCCGCAGGAAGAACTGCGCCCGCATCTTCAGGCCGTCGGCGCGGGCCGCCTCGATCCCCCGCATCAGCACGTCGCGCCCGTCCCCCGGCCCGCCGCTGGCCAGGGTGAAGGACAGCGGCCGCCCGGAGGTTTCCGCCAGCCGGCGCATGATGGCGAACTCGTCGGCGGGGGGCTTGGTGGTGTTGGTGATGATCTGGAACACCCCGGTTCCGGCGTCGCGCAGGCCCTCGGCCAGGGCCAGGATCTCGTCCACCTCGGTGCGCACGCTGGGGGCCGAGCGGCCGTCGCGGAAGCGGTGGGCCAGCTGGCGCGAGGTAGAGACGCCGATGGCGCCGGCGCGGATCGCCTCGGTGGTCAGCCGCCGCATCTCGGCCAGTTCGGCGTCGGTGGGCGCCTCCATGTCGGCGCCGCGTTCGCCCATCACATAGACCCGCAGCGGCGAGTGGGGCAGCTGAGCGGCGAAGTCCACGTCGGCGCGGCGTTGTTCCAGGGCGTCGAGATATTCCGGGAAGGTCTCCCAGTTCCAGGGGATGCCCTCGGCCATCACCACATCGGGGATGTCCTCCACCCCCTCCATCACCTTGATCGCCAAATGGTGCTGATCGGGCCGGCAAGGGGCGAAGCCGACGCCGCAATTGCCCATCACCACCGTGGTCACCCCAGGGTTGGAGGAGGGGGCCATGCGGCTCTCCCAGGTGATCTGGCCGTCGTAGTGGGTGTGGACATCGACAAAGCCCGGGGTGACCAGCTTGCCGGTGACGTCGATCTCCTCGGCGCCTTGGCCCTCGACCTTGCCCACCGCGGCGATCCGGCCGCCGCTGATCGCCACGTCGCCTTCGAAGGGCTGGGCGCCGGAGCCGTTGACGATGGTTCCGCCGCGCAGCACCAGATCGTAGGACTTGCCCATCATTCCACCCTGTCCGGCGGGCCGGTCACTCAGAGCCGCCGACCGCCGCCGGTCACCTTACGAACATCTGCCTGATTGTCGAGCCAAGCCGCCCGCCCCGGCGGCCATTGTCGAGGGTCCGGCGGGGTGTATGTTGCGCCCACCCATCGAAGACGATCGCCGGACGCGCGGTGTCGGGACGGAGGCGCAATGAACGTTGGTCAATGCCCGGTGGGGGCCAAGGTCGTCGACTATTTCGATCACAATTCGCGCGAATACGTCGACAAGCGCCATGCCTGGTACCAGGAGATCCGCCGGGATATCGGGCCGGTGTTCTGGTCGCCCAACTATGGCGGCTACTGGGTGGTGATCGGCTTCGCGGAGCTGGAATCCGCGGCCAGGGACTGGGAGACCTTCTCCTCCAGGCACGTCCTGGACGCGGACGGCCGGGCCTGCCCGGTGGACGGCCTGCGCTACGAGGGCCTGTTCGTGCCGCCCAGACCCTATGCCTCCCTATTGCTCGAGGAAGATCCGCCAGCCTGGGAGCGTTCGCGCCAGGCCCTGGCGGCGACCTTCTCGCTGCCCGCCGCCGAGCGCTGGCGGGGGCGGCTGCAGGACCTGGTGGACGCCTGCCTGGATCGGAAGATCGAGTCCGGCGCCATCGACTTCGCCAAGGATATCTCCAACATCGTCCCGGCAATCCTCAGCCTGGAGCTGGCCGGCGTGCCCACCGATCACTACCAGCTGGTGGCGCGCAATCACCACCTGACCTCGCACATTCCGGCCGGCAGCCCACTGTTGCTGGACCTGGCCGACGACCTGG
>CAXNKO010000036.1:0-9514 GCA_964202685.1 Caulobacterales bacterium | reverse complement strand
GATTGCCCGCGCGCGCCGCGGCGCTCGATCTGCTGACCGCGGCGCTGAGCGGCCGCAGCGGGCTGGAAGCGGCGCTCTCCAGGCCGGGGCTTGCGGCGCTCAGCCCCCGCGACCGCGCCTTCGCCCGGGCGCTCACCCTGGCGACCCTGCGCAGGCTGGGGCCGATCGACCGGGCGCTGGACGCAAAACTCAGCCGCCCGCCGCCGGCCATGGCCCGCAACATTCTCCGGCTGGGCGTGGCGCAGGCGCTGGTGCTGCGCACGCCTGCCCATGCGGCGGTGGGCGCCAGCGTCGATCTGGCGGCCAGCCGCAACGACAGCCGCGCCTTCAAGGGCCTGGTCAATGCGGTGCTGCGCGGATTGCTGCGCGAGCCGCCGGACCTGGACGACCCCGAGGCCCTGGCGCCCCCCTGGCTGTTCGCCCGCTGGCGCGCCGCCTATGGCGAGGATGTGGCGCGGGCGATCGCCGCGGTGATCGCCTGGGAACCGGCCACCGACCTGACGCTCCGCGACCCCGCCGACAGCGCCAGTCTGGCGGCGGAGCTGGAAGCCGAGGCGCTGCCGGGGGGCGGCCTGCGCACCCAGCGCCGGGGCGGCGTCGCCGGCTGGCCGGGCTATGAGGCGGGCCGCTGGTGGGTGCAGGATTTCGCCGCGGCGATCCCGGCCCGGCTGCTGGACGTCCGGCCTGGCGAGCGGGTCCTGGATGTGTGCGCGGCGCCGGGGGGCAAGACCCTGCAGCTGGCCGCGGCCGGCGCAACGGTCACCGCGCTGGATCGGTCGCCGGCGCGGCTGGCGCGGCTGGCCGAGAACCTGACGCGGATGGGGCTCGCCGCCGAGACCATCGCCGCCGACGCCGCGGCCTGGGCCGATCCGCGGCTCTACGACGCCGTGCTGCTGGACGCGCCCTGCAGCGCCACCGGGACGTTCCGCCGCCATCCCGACGTGCTCTGGGCCGCCCGGCCCGGGGACGTGGCCAGCCTGGCCGCGGTGCAGGCCGCCCTGTTGGACGCCGCGGCGGGCCGCGTGGGCCAGGGCGGTCGGCTGGTCTATTGCGTCTGTTCGCTGGAGCCGGAGGAGGGCGAGGCCCAGGTCGCCGGCTTCCTTGCCCGCCAGCCGGACTTCGCGCTGGCCGCGATCGGAGAGGGCGAGGGCGGCGCGCCCGCCGCCAGTCGGCTGGCCGACGGGACCCTGCGCATCCTGCCGCACCACCTGGCCGGCGGCGCCGACGGGTTCTACATCGCCCGGTTCATCCGCGCCGGGTGAGCAGGGCTCCCTTGTTCCGACTCCGCCGTTTGGTTAAGTCTGGCCGATGACCTCAAAGCCGCTCATCGCGCCGTCGCTGCTGGCCTCCGACTTCGCGCGGCTGGGCGAGGAGGTCCGCGCGGTGGCGACGGCGGGCGCCGACTGGCTGCACGTGGATGTGATGGACGGCCATTTCGTGCCGAACCTGACCATCGGGCCCGACGTGATGAAGGCGCTTCGGCCCCTGGTCCCGATCCCCTTCGACGTTCACCTGATGATCTCGCCGGTGGATCCGTTCCTGGAGGCGTTCCGCGACGCCGGCGCCGATCTTATCAGCGTGCATCCGGAAGCCGGGCCCCACCTTAACCGGACCCTGAAGCGCATCCGTGAACTGGGCGCCAAGGCGGGCGTGGTGTTCAACCCCTCGACGCCGCCGGAGGTTATCGAGTGGATGATGGACGACATCGACCTGATCCTGGTGATGTCGATCAATCCCGGCTTCGGCGGCCAGAGCTTCATGCACAGCCAGCTGGCCAAGATCGAACGGCTGCGCGGGATGATCGACAAGACCGGCCGGGACATCGCCCTTGAGGTGGACGGCGGGGTGACCCCGCAGACCGCGCGGCTGTGCGTGGACGCCGGGGCCACGGTGCTGGTGGCGGGCACGGCGGTGTTCCGCGGCGGCCCGGCGGCCTACGCCGACAACATTCGCGCCCTCCGCGGCGACTGACGGAGGCGCCGGTGGCCGTCCCCGCGCCGACGCGCCTGCCGGGACGCATCGCCCTGCCGGCGCTGGTCGCGGCCCTGCGCAACAGGCTGGTCGGCGAATGGCGCGGCTCGGCCCTGCACCGTTCCACCCTGGCCCTGCCGAAGCCCGACGGCCTGTCGGTGCAGCCCCGCGACCGCAGGCCCGCGGACCCGAAGTCCGGCGATCAGCTGCTGGCTGGATCGTTCGAACTCGCCGGCGGCGTCTTGCACACGGGTCCGCAGGGTGAACCCTGGGACTGCCCGAGCCCCAGCCTGCGGTTCGCCGTGGCGCTGCACCGCTTTGGCTGGCTGCGTGACCTGCTGGGCCGGGGCGAGGCCGGGGCGAGTGAGGCGCTGCGGCTGACCCTCGACTGGAGCCGGCTGTTCGGAACCTGGAGCGCCTTCGCCTGGCGGCCGGATGTGCTCGAACGGCGAGTGTTCAACCTGGCCTGCGGGGCCCGCACCCTCTGCGCCGTCGCCTCGGACGCCGAAACCGCCACCGTGGCGTGGGACCTGGCCCGGCAGGGGCGCTTCCTGCTGGCGGTGTCGGAAGGCCCGGCCCGGGCCGCCGAACGGGCTGTGGCGGCGGGGGTGGCGGGCGCTGCGCTGAGCGGACGGGCCGGCGATGGGCTGCTGACCCGGGCGCTGGGGCGCCTCGAGCGGGTGTTGCCCGCGACGGTCGCGGCCGACGGCGGCCACGCCTCACGCAGTCCGCAGGCGGCGCTGGAGCTGTTGCTGGATCTGCAGACCCTCGACGCCGCCCTGGAGGCGCGCGGGCTCGCGGCCCCGGACCAGATGATGCGGGCCATCGACCGCCTCGGCGGCGCGATCCGCTTCTTCACCCTCGCCGATGGCGGCCTGCCCGACTTCCAGGGCGGCGAGGAGACCCGCGCCGCCTATGTGGACGCCGCCCGCGCCAGCGCCGACGACCGGCCGATCCCGGCGGCGCGCAACGGCTATCAGCGGCTGGAAGGCGCGGCGCTGCAGGTGTTCGCCGACGCCGGCCGGCCGGCGCAAGGGCCGTGGAGCGTCGCCGCCTGCGCCCAGCCCCTGGCCATCGAGGTGCTGGTCGGCGGCCGGCGGCTGATCGTCAATGGCGGCTGGTCCCCCGACGCCGCGGGCCCGCAGGCCCTGCGGGTCGCCGATGCGGCCTCCACGGCCACCCTGGGCGACCAATCCTGCGGCGAACCGTTGCGGGGGATGTTCGCCGAGGCCCTGGGCCCGCGGCTGGACGGCGCCTATGACAGCGTGACGGCGCGGCGCCAGGAGACCGAGAACGGCCGCTGGCTGGAGCTCAGCCACTACGGATGGGCGCCGCGATTTGGACTGCGCCACGAGCGGCGGCTCTATGTCGACGTGGCGGCGAGCGAGTTGCGCGGCGAAGACTGTTTCACCCCCCTCGGCCCGGGTCCGGTTGCGGGCGGGCGCAAGTTCACGCCCTTCGTGGTCCGCTTCCATGTGCATCCGGATGTGCACGTGTCCCGGGCGCTGGACCGCCGCAGCGTGTTGTTGCGCACCCATCCTCAGGAGGCGGGCTGGTGGCTGCGCAACGACGCCGTGGAGGTGGAGATCGAACCGTCGGTCTACTTCCAGCAGGTCCAGCCCCGGCGCACCAGCCAGATCGTGCTCAGGGGTCAGGCACGGCTGGATGCGGGCGCCAGGGTGCGGTGGAAGCTCACCGTCGCCGATGTCTGGCCGCCGCCGCGTTGACAGGCGCGGGCGCGCGGCTATGGTCCGCGCCATCCTGCGTGACTGGCGAATCTGAGGTGGGCGACCACCGGGGAGCGCAGGCTTTCCGCGCCGCTCGCCTGGGCATCTTCCTGACACGCTAGAGGAGACGCCCCATGCCCGCCGCGCCTGATTTCCCCCCCGCCCCCGACCGCGTTGTCGTCCGCCGCGCGCTGATCTCGGTCTCCGACAAGACCGGACTGGTGGAGGCGGCGGCCAAACTCGCCGCGCTCGGCGTGGAGCTGGTCTCCACCGGCGGCACCCGCAAGGCGATCGCCGACGCCGGCCTGGCGGTGAAGGACGTCTCCGACCTGACCGGCTTTCCGGAGATGATGGACGGCCGGGTGAAGACCCTGCACCCGATCGTGCATGGGGGCCTGCTGGGGGTGCGCGACGCGCCTGAGCACAAGGCGGCCATGGCGGCCCACGGGATCGGCGCCATCGACCTGGTCTATGTCAACCTCTACCCGTTCGAGGCCACCGTCGCCGCCGGCGGCGACTATGAGACCTGCGTCGAGAACATCGACATCGGCGGGCCGGCGATGATCCGTTCGGCGGCCAAGAACCATGGCTATGTGGCGGTGTGCACCGACCCGGCCGACATGGCCGAGGTGCTGGCGGAACTGGCGCAAGGGGGGGCCACCAGCCTGGACCTTCGCAAGCGGCTGGCGGCGCGGGCCTATGGGCGCACCGCGGCCTATGACGCGGCGATCTCCGGCTGGTTCGCGGGCGCCCTGGGCGAGGCGGCGCCCCGGCGGCGGGCCTTCGCCGGCGAGCTGGTGCAGACCATGCGCTATGGAGAGAATCCGCACCAGTCGGCGGCCTTCTACCGCTTCGCCAACCCGCGCACCGGGGTGGCCACGGCGGCGCAGCTGCAGGGCAAGGAACTCAGCTACAACAACATCAACGACACCGACGCGGCCTTCGAACTGATCGCCGAGTTCGATCCGGCGGCGGGGCCGGCCTGCGCGATCATCAAGCACGCCAACCCCTGCGGGGTGGCCACCGGGGCCAGCCTGCGCGAGGCCTATGACCGGGCGCTGGCCTGCGATCCCACCAGCGCCTTCGGCGGCATCATCGCGCTCAACCGGCGCCTGGACGCCGCCACCGCCACGGAGATCCTCAAGCTGCTCACCGAGGTGGTGATCGCGCCCGGCGCCGACGAAGACGCGGTGGCGCTGTTCCGCAAGAAGAAGAACGTCCGTCTACTGACGACGGAGGGCTTGCCGGACCCGATGGCGGCCGGCGAGACCTTCAAGTCGGTGGCCGGCGGCTTCCTGGTGCAGAGCCGCGACGACGCGCGGCTGAGCGTGGGCGACCTGAAGCTGGTGACAAAACGTGCGCCTACGGACGATGAGGTGCGCGACATGCTGTTCGCCTTCACCATCGCCAAGCATGTGAAGTCGAACTCGATTGTCTATGCGCGGGCCGGCCAGACTCTGGGCATCGGCGCCGGGCAGATGAACCGCAAGGACTCCGCCCGCATCGCCGCCCTGCGCGCCGCTGATTTCGGCCTCTACCTCAGGGGCTCGGCCTGCGCGTCGGAGGCCTTCTTCCCGTTCCCCGACGGGCTGATCCAGGCCGCCGACGCCGGTTGCACGGCGGTGATCCAGCCCGGCGGCTCCATCGGCGATGACAAGGTCATCGCCGCGGCGGACGAACGCGGCGTCGCCATGGTGTTCACCGGCGTCCGGGTGTTCCGGCACTAGAGCCTGTCCCGGCCAAGAAAAAGGGCGGCCACATGGCTGCGGCCGCCCCTTCAAACTCCGGGAAACTGAGGTCGCTTACGCGTCGGCCTCGGCGCTCTCGCCGGCCTTGGTGAGGTCGGCGCCGGTTTCCTGGTCGACGATCTTCATCGACAGGCGGGTCTTGCCGCGGTCGTCGAAGCCCAGCAGCTTGACCTTCACCGACTGACCTTCGGTGAGCACGTCGGAGACCTTGTTCACCCGCTCATTGGCGATCTGGCTCACATGGACCAGGCCGTCCTTGGCGCCGAAGAAGTTCACGAAGGCCCCGAAGTCGACGATCTTCACCACCTTGCCGGTGTAGATCTGGCCCACCTCCGGTTCGGAGACGATGGACTTGATCCAGTCCCGGGCGGCGTCGATCTTGGCCGCGTCGGCGGCGGCGATCTTGATGGTGCCGTCCTCGCCGATGTCGATCTTGGCGCCGGTCTCGGCGGTGATCTCGCGGATCACCTTGCCGCCGGTGCCGATCACTTCGCGGATCTTGTCCAGGGGGATCTTCATGGTCTCGATCTTGGGGGCGTATTCGCCAAGCTCGTGACGGGGCGCCTCCATGGCCTTGGCCATTTCGCCGAGGATGTGCTCACGGCCATCCTTCGCCTGGGCCAGGGCCTGCTTCATGATCGCCTCGGTGATGCCGGCGATCTTGATGTCCATCTGCAGGGAGGTGATCCCGTCGCTGGTGCCGGCCACCTTGAAGTCCATGTCGCCCAGGTGATCCTCGTCGCCGAGGATGTCGGAGAGCACGGCGAAGCCGTCCGGCTCCAGGATCAGGCCCATGGCGATGCCGGAGACCGGCTTCTTCAGCGGCACGCCCGCGTCCATCAGCGCCAGGGACGAGCCGCAGACCGAGGCCATCGACGAGGAGCCGTTGGACTCGAAGATCTCCGAGACCAGGCGGATGGTGTAGGGGAACTCCTCGGCGTTGGGCAGCATCGGGCGGATCGCCCGCCAGGCCAGCTTGCCGTGGCCCACGTCGCGGCGGCCCGGCGCGCCCATGCGACCGGTCTCGCCCACCGAGAAGGGGGGGAAGTTGTAGTGCAGCATGAAGCGCTCGTAGTACTTGCCTTCCAGCGCATCCATCAGCTGCTCGTCGTCGCCGGTGCCGAGGGTGGCCACCACCAGGGCCTGGGTCTCGCCGCGGGTGAACAGCGCCGAGCCGTGGGCCCGGGGCAGCACGCTCACTTCCGAGACGATCTGGCGCACCTTGTCCACCGTGCGCCCGTCGATGCGGATGCCGGTGTCGAGGATGTTGCGGCGGACCACGTCGGCCTCGAGCTCCTTGAACACCGCGCCCAGCTTGTCGGCGGAGATGCCGGCCGGGTTGGCGTCGGACTTGACGAAGGCGGCGGCGGCCTTGGCCTTGGCCACGCCCACCGCGTCCTGCCGCTGGCCCTTGGCGACGATCTTGTAGGCCGTGGCCAGATCGGCGCCCACCAGGGCCTTCATCTCGGCCTTCACCGCGTCGGTGTCGTCGGGCTGGAAGTCAAAGGGCTCCTTGGCCGAATGTTCGGCCAGCGAGATGATGGCGTCGATCACCGGCTGCATGCCGGCATGGGCGAACATCACCCCCTTGAGGACCTCGTCCTCCGACATCTCCTGGATCTCGGACTCCACCATCATGACCGCGTCATGAGTGCCGGCGACCACCAGGTCCATCCGGCTTTCCTTCATCTGCTCCAGGGTGGGGTTGAGGACGTATTCGCCGTCCACATAGCCCACCCGGGCGCCGGCGATGGGGCCCATGAACGGGGCGCCGGAGATCACCAGGGCGGCGGAGGCCGCCACCAGGGCGACGATGTCGGGATCGTTCTCCAGATCGTGGGCCAGCACGGTGCAGACCACCTGCACCTCGTTCTTGAAGCCCTTGACGAACAGCGGCCGGATCGGACGGTCGATCAGGCGCGAGGTCAGGGTCTCTTTCTGGGAGGGCGCGCCCTCGCGACGGGGGAAGCTGCCGGGGATCTTGCCGGCGGCGTAGAATTTCTCCTGGTAGTTGACCGTCAGGGGGAAGAAGTCCTGCCCCGGCTTGGCGGTCTTGGCGAACACCGCGGTGGCCAGCACCATGGTCTCGCCATAGATGGCCAGCACGGCTCCGTCGGCCTGTCGGGCCATGCGCCCGGTTTCGAGCGTCAGCGTCTTGCCGCCCCACTCAAAGGTTTTTCGTTTAATATCGAACATGTTTCTTCTTTCTAATCCCGCGGGCGTATTCCCGGCGGGGGCGGACAGGGTGTCGACGGCTTTTCAGCGGAAGCGAAATCCTCGTCCTCGGCAGGCTAGGAAGAGGATTGCGATTGAACCCTCGGCGAATATCGAGACGCCGCCTCTTGGCGTCTCCGCCGTCCCGGACCACGCCTGTCGAAGGCCCGGGGCGGCGCGGATGGTGACGCCTTAGCGGCGCAGGCCCAAGGTTGCGATCAGCGCCTGATAGCGACCTTCGTCGGTGGACTTCAGATGGTCGAGCAACCGTCGGCGCTGGGAAACGAGCTTCAAGAGCCCCCGGCGCGAGTGGTTGTCTTTCTTGTGGGTCTTGAAGTGCTCGGTCAGGTTCGAGATCCGTTCCGAGTGGATCGCAACCTGCACCTCGGCGCTGCCGGTGTCGGCCTCGCCGCGGGCGTGGATCTTGATCAGTTCAGTCTTGCGTTCGGCCGTGATCGACATCGGTCTGGTCTCCGCCCGGTTGAATGTGAAAGACCCGCGAGGGCTCGAGCCGGCCCGCGCGCATCTCGCAGAGCGCCACCACCACCCCGCCCTCCATGGCTGAAACGGTGCGGGCGCCGGGTTTGAGCCGGGCCTTTAACGCTTCCACCTGTCGGGGAACGAGAACGATCGGTCGTCCCTGCTTGAGCCGGAAGGCGTCTTCAGCGGTCACGGCCAGCGCCGGGATGTCGTCCAGCGCGGTCTCGACCGGAAGCATCGCCGCCAGCAGGGCGGGCTTATGGCTCAATTCCTCCAGGAATTCCAGCGTTATCGCCCGATCTTCCGTGAAGCGCCCGACCCGGGTGCGTCGCAGCGCGCTGACGTGGCCGCAGGCGCCCAGGGTTTCGGCCAGATCGCGCACCAGCGAGCGGACATAGACGCCCTTGCCGCAGTCGATCTCGATCTCCACGTGGTCGGGGTCCGGGGCGCCCACCACCCGGGCGGCGTGGATGGTCACCGGCCGGGCAGCCAGTTCCACCGTCTCGCCGGCCCGGGCCAGGTCATAGGCCCGCTCGCCGTTGACCTTGATGGCCGAGAAGGCCGGCGGGATCTGCTGGATCTCGCCCACGAAGGCCGGCAGGGCGGCGCGGACCGCCTCGACGTCGGGCCGCACGTCCGAGGTGGCCGTCACCGCGCCCTCCCGGTCGAAGCTGGCCGTGGTCACCCCCCAGGCGACGGTGAACCGATAGGTCTTGTCGGCGTCCATCAGGAACGGAACCGTCTTGGTGGCCTCCCCCAGCGCGATGGGCAGGATGCCGGTGGCCAGGGGATCAAGGGTGCCCGCGTGGCCGGCCTTCTGGGCGTTGAACAGCCGCCGCAACCGGCTCACCGCGGCGGTGGAGGTGAGGTCATAGGGCTTGTCGAAACAGATCCACCCCGAAACCGGGTCGCCCTTGCGCCGGCGGCCCATGCGCTAGTCCCGCCCTTCCGGAGGGAGCCGGTTGCGGAACGCCATGCTCCCCCCCTGGGGGAGCTGTCGCGAAGCGACTGAGGGGGTTTCCTCCGGCGGCGCGGGCCGCCCCAGGTCCTGCCGCACCTTGGGGTCGTCGAACATCCGGCCGATCCGCGCCGCCTCGTCGAAGCTTTCGTCGTGGACGAATTTCAGGTCCGGAGTGAAGCGCATGTCGATGGTGCGGCCCAACTGGCCGCGCAGATATTTGGCGTGGCGGTTGAGCGCTTCGACCACCTCCGGCGCGTGAACCCCGCCCAGGGGCTCCACGAACACCACCGCATGGCGCAGGTCCGGGCTCAGCCGCACCTCGGTGACGGTGACCGAGGCCTGCTCCAGCGCCGGATCGACGATGGCGGCCTCGCGCATCAGTTCGGCCAGGGAATGGCGGATCAGCTCGCCGG
>CAXNKO010000035.1:0-9737 GCA_964202685.1 Caulobacterales bacterium | reverse complement strand
CAGCGCCAGCTTGTCGAGTGCTGCATCGGCAAGCTCAAGCAGTTCCGACGGGTCGCCACCCGCTTCGAGAAGACCGGCAGGAACTACCTCGCCGTCGTCACCCTCGCAGCCATCGTCATATGGCTGAGGTAAGTGTCCACAGCTCCTAGCGCGCGCGGCAGGTTTCCCTGCGTCCATTCAAGCTAACTTAAGACCGAATGGGCAAGGGTCGAGGGCGTTCACTTCCCCATCGGCGCCCAATGTCCAACCGCCCCGAACCTATTCGCTATAGCGTGGTCATTCCGCTGCTGAATGAGGCTGCGGTGCTGCCGGCGCTGCTGGCTCGCATCGACGCCCTGCTGGGACGCCTGGACGGCCCGGCGGAGGCGATCCTGGTGGATGACGGCAGCACCGACGCCACGGCGGCGATGGTGCGGGCCAAGGCCCTGGCTGATCCCCGCTACCGGCTGGTGGGGCTGTCGCGCAACTTCGGCCATCAGCCGGCCATCACCGCCGGCATGGACCTGGCCCGCGGCGAGGCGGTGGTGGTGATGGACGCCGACCTGCAGGACCCGCCCGAAGTGGTGCTCGACCTGGTGGCCAAGTGGCGCGAGGGCTATCAGGTGGTCTACGCCCAGCGCATCTCGCGCAAGGGCGACAGCCTGTTCAAACGCCTGACCGCGCGGCTGTTCTACAGCGGCCTGCGCCGCATCACCTCCATCGAACTGATCCCCAACGTGGGGGACTTCCGGCTGGTGGACCGCAAGGTGTTGGAGGCCTTCCGCGCCATGCCCGAGCGCGACCGGTTCGTGCGCGGCATGTTCGGCTGGCTCGGGTTCCGCCAGGCCATCGTGCCCTTCGCCCGCGAGGCGCGCGCCGCCGGCGAGTCCAAATATCCGCTGTGGAAGATGCTGCGGCTGGCGGTCAATGGCCTGGTGGGTTTCTCCGACATGCCGCTCAGGATCGCGCTGTGGCTGGGGATGGCGGTCTCGGGCCTGGCGCTGGTCTATGGGGCCTATGTGTTGGTCTCCGCGCTAACCGGCGATGGAGGCCTGGTGGCGGGCTGGGCCTCGACCATCGTGATCGTCTCCTTCCTCTGCGGTCTCAACATGATGCTGACCGGGGTGGTGGGTCTCTACGTGGGCCGCATCCACAGCGAGGTGAAGGCCCGCCCGCTCTATGTGATCAACGAGACCGCCGGTTTCGAGCGCGAACGGCCGCCGGCGGACCACCCGCTGGCCGACCAATATGAGCGCCTAACCCGGTTCGCCGCAGGGTGAATCCCCGGGCGGCACAGGCGTTCGACGCCTACCGGGAGAGCTACCGGGCCACCGTGCAGGATTCGGTCGGCTTCTCGGGCCTCAACTACGACTATTTCCTGCGCTCCAAGGCGAGGTTGCTGCGGATGGTGCTGGCCAAGGCGCTGGGACCGGACAGGGCCCCGGATCTGCTGGACATCGGCTGCGGCGTGGGGGCCCTGCATCCGCTGCTGGGGCCGTTCTGCGGCGCCCTCAACGGGGTCGACGTCTCCGCCCCCTGCATCGATCAGGCGCGGCAGGACAATCCCGAAGTTCGCTACGACGTCTATGACGGCGGCCGTCTGCCCTATCCGGATGCGGCGTTCGACGTGGTGTTGACGGTCTGCGTGCTGCACCATGTGCCGCCGGCGGAGCGGGCGGCGTTCGCCGGCGAGATGGCGCGGGTGCTGCGGCCCGGCGGGGTTGGCTGCGTCATCGAGCACAACCCGCTCAATCCCCTGACCCGGCTGTCGGTGATGCGCTGCCCTTTCGACGCCGACGCGGTGCTGCTGGCGCGGCGGCAGAGCGAGGCGCTGTTGACCGGGGCCGGCCTGGGGCAGGTCAAGTCCCGCTATTTCGTGGTGGCGCCGACCATGGCGGACTGGGCCCTGCGCCTGGAGGGCTGGCTGGCCGCGGCGCCCCTGGGGGCCCAGTACCTCACCGTCGGCCGCCGGTGACCCTCGCCGACTGGCCCCGATCGGCGCGGGTGGCGCGGTTCGCCATGGTGGGCGCCGCCGCCACCCTGGCCTATGGCGGCCTGGTCTGGCTGCTGACCCGCGGCGGCCTCGGGCCGGTGGCCGCTTCGATTGGCGCCTATCTGGCGGCCGGGGGAGTTTCCTATCTGGGCCACAGGCGCATCACCTTTCGCTCCAGCGGATCCCACGGCGTCCAGCTGCCCCGGTTCGGGATCACCCTGGGGGTGGGGATCGCCGTGGCGGCCGCGGCCCCGAGCGTGCTGGTGGTCGGTCTCGGGCTTCCCCAACTCGCCGCCACCCTGACCACCTGCGTCGCCGCCCCGCTGATGAGCTACGCGGCGCTCAGCCTATTGGTGTTCCACCCCGGACAGCGGCCTTGACGGCCCCGCCAGCCTGAGGGCCACGCACGGCCCGTCCAGCGGAATGGCGCGCCCTATGGCCCTGAGCGCCGGGATCACACGCGGATCGCAGCTGGCCACCACGCCGCCCGGCGGCCCTGAGGCTGGGCTGGGAACAGCCAGGGTCTGGCGCGCCTTCAGGCCTCGCGTCTCCCACAGGAGGCCATAGAACCGCAGCTGCGGCGCATAGCCCGTCGGCAGGCCGGCGCCGGGGGCGCCGCGCTCCACCACCACGGCCTCGCCCACGCCTTGGGCCGCCAGCGCGCTGAACAGCCGCCCGTAGAGCGCCTGGGGATAGAACTGCCGGCCGGGGAAGTAGCGGTAGCGGAATTCCCAGGCCTGGACCGCGACGCCGGCCAGGGCGATCCCCAGAGCCGCCCTGGCCGCCAGCCGGCCGCGCCGCCCCAGGCGGCCTTGCGGCCGCAGCGTCCACAGGCCGTGCGCGGCGATGGCGGCGGCGATGGCCAGGAACGGATAGGCCGGCAGCGCGTACTGGGGCAGTTTGGTGGAGCTAAGGCTGATGGCCGCCAGCACGCCGGCGGCGGCGCACAGGGCGAAGATCAGGCCTTGCCGGGCCCGGCCGCGCACCGCCAACAGCGCCAGCGGCGCCGTCAGGGTCATGAGCCCGCCGCTGAACAGCCCCATGCGGAAGCTGGTGTCCAGATAGTACCAGGGCGGGCCGGCATGCTGGTCGAGGGCGGTCATGAACCGCCCGGCCACATCGTTGGTCCACACCGCAGCCAGATAGCCCGGCGCCTGGGCTTCGCGCAGCAGGTAGAACGCCGCCACCGGGGCGATGGCCAACGCGGCGGCGGCGGCCGCCCAGGGCGACGACAGGGGCCGCCGCCAGCGGTTGAAAATCAGCAGATAGGCCGCCAGCCCGACGCCGGGAACCAGGCCGGCGATGCTCTTGGTCAGCACCGCGCCGGCGATCAGTCCGCCGGCCAGGACCAGCCGCCACGCCTCGGGGCGGCGGCTGTGCAGGGCCCGGTACAGCACCAGCAGATAGGCTGTGGTGAAGAAACTGAGCAGGGCGTCGTAGTCGCCGGTGCGCGCGCCGTGCTCGCCGAAAAAGCCCGGGCTGAGCGCCAGCAACACCGCCGCCAGGGCCCCGGCGGCCGTCGATCGGGCGGCCCTGCGGGTGAAGCCCATGACCATGGCCAGGGTTCCCATCGCCGCCAGGCCGGAAGGAATCCGCAACGCCCATTCGGAAGCGCCGAACACCCCCATGGCCGCCTGCATCAGCCAGACCAGCAGCGGCGGCTTGGTGTTCCACAGGTCCGGCGCGAACCCATAGGTGGTCACCAGGCTGAAGCCCCGCAGCCGCATCTCCAGGGCGTTCACCGCCAGGCGGGATTCATCCCACAGGACGATGGGGGTGGTCTGCGGGTCCACGAACAGGAACGCCGCGCAGGCGGCGAGAACGCCGAGGGTCGCGATTGGCCTGGTCACACCCGGCCCGCCGCCAGGGTCGAGCCGCCGTCGATCACCAGGGTCTGACCGGTGATGTGGCGGCCGGCGTCGGCGCACAGGAACAGGATCGCCGCAGCGATGTCCTCCGGCTCGGCCAGACGGCGCAGGGGGATGCGCGAAGCCTCCTTGGCCTGGGCCTCGGCGGCGCCCAGGCGGGCGCGGATCATGTCGGTGCGGGTGACGCCGGGCGACACGGCGTTGACCCGCACCCCCTCGGGGCCCCATTCGCCGGCCAGCTGCCGGGCCATGTGGTTGACGCCGGCCTTGGCCACCGCATAGGCGCCCGAGCCCCGCGACGCCACATGGCCGCCGATGGACGACAGCATCACCATGGCCCCGCCGCCCTGTTCGGCGATGCGCGGCAGCACCAGCTGGCCCAGCTTCCAGGCCGCGCGCAGATTGACCTCGAAGATCTTATCCCAGCTCTCGTTGGAGAGATCCTGCATGGTTGAGGACACCGGGTTGGCCCCGGCGTTGCACACCAGCACGTCGATGCGGCCATAGGCCTCCAGGGTCGCCGCCACCAGCCGCTCCCGGCCCGGCTGTTCGCCCACATGGCAGGGGATCGACACCGCTTCCAGGCCCGCCGCGGCGAACTCGGCGGTCACCGCCTCGCAGGCGTCGGCCTTGCGCGAGGAGATCACCACCCGGGCCCCCGCCCGCGCCATCATCCACGCCGTGGCCAGGCCGATGCCGCGGCTGGATCCGGTGATCAGGGCGGTCTTGCCGTCCAGGCGAAACAGCTGCTCCGGGCCTTCGGTCATTGGCTGGTCCCCCCAGGTTCGGCCGCCTGGATTGCGCCAGCCGGCTGCGTGGCCGCAAGATCACATACGGCCGTGCGCGAGGCCACGGCCATCGGCGGCCCGCCGTCGGCGCGCTCAGGTGAGCCCTCGCCGAGGAATTACCATCACGGTAACCTCCAGGCGCTAAAACTCAGGCGATGCACTTAAGGCGCGTGCGAACTTGCGACGGACCCGTACCGCATTCCACCCGCGCGGGGTCATGCCCACGCGTTCCGCCATGGACTTTTTCACCCCAGCGAGCGCGACACATCCATGCAAGCCTCCGAATCTGAGCGGCTCCTGGCCCTGAGAAATTACGAGATCCTGGACACGCCGCCGGAGGCGGTGTTCGACGATCTGGTGCGGGCCGCGACGCGAACGCTGCGCGCGCCCATCGCCGTCATCTCACTGGTGGATGAACAGCGCCAATGGTTCAAGGCCTGCGTCGGGCTGGACGTGTGCGAGACCTCCCGGGAGGTGGCCTTCTGCGACCACGCCATCCGTCAGGATGCTGTTCTGGTGGTTCCCGACGCCGAACAGGACGACCGCTTCCGCGACAATCCGCTGGTCACCGGCGCGCCCGCGATCCGCTTCTACGCCGGCGCGCCCCTCAAGACCCCGGATGGCGCCCGGATCGGCACGCTTTGCGTCATCGACTTCCAGGCCCGGCACGATTTCGACGACCATTGCGTGGGGATCATCGAGGCGCTGGCCAAGGCGGTGATGTCGGCGATGACCATGCGCATCGAACTGCGGCGGCAACGCCTTGCCGAGAGCCGCTTGATCGCCAGCGAGGAAGCGGCCCGATTGCTGAGCGATGAGTTGCGGCAGGTCATCGACACCGTCGTCGACGGGGTCCTGATTATCGGCGAGGACGGTCGGATCGCGGCCGTCAACCCGGCCTGCGAAAAGATGTTCGGCTATTCCGGCGGGACGCTGAAAGGACGAAGCGCCAGCATGCTGATCCCGGTGACCTTCGAACATGAGTTCGCCCGGATGCAGCTTGCCCCTCCGCCCCCCGGGGCTGAGAAGGACGGCCCCGCCGGCCGCGAGGTCATGGCCCGCCGTTCCGATGGAACCGAGTTTCCGATCGAATTCAGTGTCGGCGCAATGCGGAAGAGCGCCGTGAGCGGCTATGTCACCGTGGTCCGCGATATCACCGAGCGCAAGGTGATTGACCGGATGAAATCCGAATTGATTTCCACCATAAGTCACGAATTACGCACGCCGCTGACGTCCATAAAAGGTTCCATTGGCCTCATTCGGTCTGGTGTGACTGGAATTATCCCAACAGAATCATCGAGAATGCTCGATATTGCGCACAATAATTGCAATAGACTGATACGTATTATCAACGATATATTGGACATTGAGAAAATAAGCGCCGGAATGATGGCGATAAATTCCGAAAGCGTGAATCTAGCCTCACTGCTGACCGAATCGGTTACGGATGGTAAGGCGTACGCAGATCAACTTAATATAACTCTTGTTGTTGCGGAGGTTGATTCGCGGTCAGTTGTTTACGCCGACCGGGACAGACTGATGCAGGTGCTGGCGAACCTGATTTCGAACGCGGTGAAATTCTCGAATCCTGGCGGCCGGGTGGAGATATCCCTGGATCGAGGCGACCTGGGCTACCGGGTGTCGGTCACCGATCACGGACCGGGCATTCCCGCCGAATTCCGCGATCGTGTGTTCAGCCGTTTCGCCCAGGCCGACGCCTCGGACACCCGGCGCAAGGGCGGCACCGGGCTTGGCCTGAGCATCGCCAAATCCATCATCGAACAGCATGGCGGCGCGCTGGGCTTCGAGACTGAGGCGGGGCGCGGCACGACTTTCCATTTCGAAATCCCCGACGGGCGCGGCGATGACGGCTCGGCAGCGGCTGTGCGTCCGGCACATGCAGTAATGTCCCGCAGGACGCTGAAGTCCGCCAACATCACGCCGCCAGTTGACCGCGCTCAGCCAGTCAGAAGCTTGTAACCCTGTGAGCCGCGTTCGCCTGCTCCACGTCGATGACGACAGCGATATTCTTGAGCTCGTCACCTATTCGATACGCCTGGATCCATTGTTTGAGGTGCGATGCGCAGCGTCGGGCGCGGCGGCGCTGGCGTGCCTCGGCGCGTTCACGCCTGATGTGATCCTGCTCGACGTCATGATGCCGTCGATGGACGGCCGCCAGACGCTTGAAGCCATCCGGCAATTGCCCGAACACGTCGCGACACCGGTCATCTTCCTGACCGCGCGCGCGTTCCGGGAGGATAACGCGCGCCTGATCGCGTTAGGCGCCAAGGGCGTCATCACCAAGCCGTTCGATCCGATGACCCTGGCGCGGGATATCCGCAAGATCCTGGCGGATTGACGCTCGATTGCGCCGGCCGGCCCTTATGGTAGCGTGTTTGCAACCAGCATAGACGACAGGGTGGGAGGCTGAAATGAAGGTCAATCTGCGCAGCGTGTTCTGGGCCGGCGCGCTCGCCTGGGCGGGATCGGCGTCCGGCGCCGCGGCGCTCGGCTGCGACGCGCTCAGCCTCCAGGCCGTGGCCCCGGCCGACACCATCGTCGCCTCGGCGGAGATGGTGAAGACCCCGATCCCCAACTGCAAGGTCGAGGGCTGGGTGACCACCACCAACCCCGGCCCCAACCGGGTCCACTTCCGGGTCCAGCTGCCCGAGAAGAGCCTGTGGAACGGCCGCTACTATTTCATGGGCCTGGGGGGCTCGGCCGGCTCCATGCCGCCGGCGCCGCCGAAGATCCTCGGCTCCGGCTTCGTGGTGGCGGTGACCGACACCGGCCACCAGGGTCATCTGCTGGACTGGAGCTTCATGAGCCACCAGGTCCAGGCCCTGGACCCTATCCACCGCGGCGGCCATGTGGCCACCGTGGCCGGCCAGACCATCGCCAAGGCCTATTACGGCGTCGACAAGCTGTGGCGCTACCACCTGGGATGCTCGGGAGGCGGGCGCATGGGCACGATGGCCATCCGCCATCACCCGGAGGACTATGACGGGGTGATGGTCGGCGGCAACGGCAACCTGCCCAAGGGCGGCGTCGCCGGCGCCGAGATGCTGAAGTTCACCCAGACCACCCAGGAGCAGTACCGCCCCGGCGGCTGGGTCTCGCCGGCCAAGCTGCTGATGGTCGAGGGCCATGTGACCGCCGCCTGCGACATGACCGACGGGGCCAAGGACGGGGTGGTCTGGGATTCACGGCTGTGCCGCTACGACGTGGCCAAATTGCTGTGCAAGGCCACCGACGGCCCCGACTGCCTGACCAAATCCGAGATCCGCACCATCAAGGCCATCGTCCGCGGCCCCTATGACACCAAGGGCCGCAAGCTTTCCGAGGGGATGCCGATCTCCAACATGAGCATGTGGCAGTTCAACGGCCGCGTCGCCCCGCCCTGGAAGCCCGAGGCCTCCTTCGAGAACCTGGCCACCGCCTCCAGCGCCTATGTGATCCCCACCACCATGGCCCACGGCATGATCCGCAAGGACTATGACGTGCTGAAGGACATGGATTTCAGCGAGGCCGCCTTGCAGGAATGGGACAAGGGCTTCCGCGACTCCGGCTTCGCCGTGCCAGCCAATGCCGAGCACCTGCTGGGCTTCGAGAAGGCCGGCGGCAAGCTCATCAAGTGGAGCGGCTCCAGCGATCCCTGCTGCTCCTACATCGAACAGGAAAACACCTACGACAACGCCGTGGGCGGCCTGGGCGCCGAGCGCGTCGCCAAGATGTTCGCCCTCTATTCTATCCCCGGCATGGGCCACTGCGCCGGCGGCACGGGTCCCGAGGACGCCATCGACATGATGCTCGTGGCCCTGATCGACTGGGTGGAGAAGGGCAAGGCGCCCGGCGCCATCGCCGCCCACCGCGGCGACCGGGTGCAGACCCCGTTCAAGGTCATGGCCACCACCGCCGAGGCCGGGGTGCCCCTGCAGCCCTCCACCGGCCAGTCGCGGGACTTCCTGCTCTGCCGCTATCCGATGGTTTCGGTATTCGACCGGTCGAAAGCCAATGTCCCCGGCGCGGTGCTGGACGCGGCCAACTGGTCCTGCCGGGCGAAGCGGTAGCGGAGCGGCTTTCACATCTGTCGGAAACAGTCATTCGATCCATGTGTGGATGCGTCGCCACTGGGTCCTTCTCCCTGCAGGGAGAAGGGCCGAACAGAACCTGTAACGTATTGATAGAAAAAGTTTTCTCAAGAAGTGTGAATACGGTAGCTGCAGGGAGAAGGGTTCGCGCGCGAAGGCGCCCTACGCCTTCACCAGCGTCGGCAGCGTCGCCTTGACGTCCAGCAGGCCCATCAGCGCCGCTGACGAGGCGCCCAGGAAGATGGCGTTGCCCAGCACCGCGCGCTTGGCCGCCGCCTCGTCCTGGTTGATCACCGCCACCAGGGCCGCCAGCGCCACCGCCTCCAGCCCGAGGTTGAGGGTCGAGCTCCAGCGGACGGTCTCGTCGTAATAGGCCTGGGTCCATTTGTCGGTCGCCCCGCCGCCCCAGGTGGTGTTGCCGAAGTCCACGGCATGCCGCCAGATCTCGCGCAGATCCTTCTGGCCGGCCTCGCCGACCAGGGCCTTCTCATAGGCCTCCGGGCGGGTGCGCACCGCCGCCTCGAACGCCGAGCGCCATTGCCGCAGGTAGGGCGGGGTCGGCAGGTCGTAGTCCACCCGCATGAAGTCACGCGGGTTGATCCGCACCGCGCCCGGCTTCGGCGACAGGTGGGCCGGCCGCTGGCCCAGCGGCGGATCCTCGGTCTTCACCACCTGGACCCCGGCGTTGTAGGCCATGTCGTGCAGCGGTCCGCTGTTGGGTTGCTCGCGCAGCAGCGAGGGCAGGATGTGCAGGCAGTGGTCGCCGCCGTCGGCCAGTGCGCGGCGCCGCTGGTCGAGCCTGTCGGCGAAACCCTGCAGCATTTCGGCCCGCGGCGGGGTGACGCCGATCCCCAGCCGCTGCAGGGCCGGCGGCATGCCCCAATTGGTCCGCAGCTCCAGGGTGGCCCAATAGCCGGAGGCGTAGACCGCCCAGGCGTGCTGGCGCAGCACCTCGGGGCCCACCTCGCCCTGCATGATCGGTCCGGCCAGGCGGTCGCCGATCCAGCCGTTGAAGGCC
>CAXNKO010000034.1:0-9772 GCA_964202685.1 Caulobacterales bacterium | reverse complement strand
GGCCGCATGAACGCCGCTGCCCCCGCCCTCGATCTGGCCCCGGCGCTCGTGGTCCTGCCGGGACCGCGGGCGGCGGCGGCCGATGCGTCCGGGACCCGGGCGATTCGGGCCCCGGACGCCCGCGATCTGTTCGAGCGCGGCCCGGTGCTGCTGGCCCATGCGGCGATGACCGCCAAGCGGCTGGGGCTGCATGCGCCGCCGCGCGGGCCGGGCCTGTTCGACGCCCTGGAGCTGTTCGCCTTCGTGCGGCCGGCGCAGTTCTGCGCCCCCTCGGCGGCGGGCCTGGCGCTGGCCCTGGGCCAGCCGGAGCCCCGGGGCGCCCCGGACCAGGCGTCGGCGCTGCGGACAGCCTGCCGGCTGCTGCTGGAGGATCTGGCGGCGTCGCCCCAGCCCAGCCGCGAGGAGGCGCTGGCGGTGGCCGAGACCCTAGCCCGGGGCGGCTGGGCCTGGGGCGCCGCCGTGATCGGGGCGCTGCGCTCGCAGCCGGTGGGCAACCAGTTCCGCACCTCCGGCCTCGACGCCTGGTCGCGGATCGCCGAGTGGGAGGATCAGGCCCCGCCGGGGGAGGCCGGCTCCAAACCCATCGATCCAGCCGCCGCGGCGGCGCGGCTCGTGGAGCTGCTGCAACGCGCCGGCCTCGACGAGGCCCGCCCCGCCCAGGCCGAGTTCGCCGCCGAGGCCGCCTTCGCCTTCCAGCCCCGGGAGCGGGAGGGCGAGCCCCGGATGATGCTGGCCGAGGCCGGCACCGGCATCGGCAAGACCCTGGCCTATCTGGCCCCGGCCTCCCTGTGGGCCGAGGCCAATGGCCCGGCGGTGTGGATCTCCACCTACACCCGCGCCCTGCAGCGCCAGATCGAGCGGGAGAGCCACGCGGTCTATCCCGACCCCAAGCTCCGCGCCCGCAAGGCGGTGGTGCGCAAGGGGCGGGAGAACTACCTCTGCCTGCTGAACTTCCAGGATGCGGTCAACGCCTCCCAGCTGGGCAATGGCGACCTGATCGGCCTGGGGCTGGCGGCGCGCGGGGTGCGCGCCAGCCGCGACGGGGACATGACCGGCGGCGACTTCCCGGCCTGGCTGCCCGGCCTGTTCGCCATCGGCCCCGCCGCCCAGGCCAGCGCCGCCAATCTGGTCGACCGGCGCGGCGAGTGCATTCACGCCGGCTGCCAGCACTACCGGGCCTGTTTCGTCGAGAAGGCGATCCGTGGCTCGCGGCGCGCCGACCTGGTGATCGCCAACCATGCCCTGGTGCTGACCCAGGCCGCCTTCGACGGCGCCCGGGCGGCCCGGGGCGCAAAGACCGACGGCGAGACCAGTCAGCTGAAACGCATCGTCTTCGACGAGGGCCACCATCTGTTCGACGCCGCTGACTCGGCGTTTTCGGCGGCGCTATCCGGCGTCGAGGCGGCGGAGCTGCGCCGCTGGATCCGCGGGCCGGAGGGGCGCGGCCGGCGCGGGCGCGGGCTGGAGGCGCGGCTGTCGGAGGTGCTGGCCGACCGGGAGGACGCCGGCGCTGCGCTCACCGAGGCCACCCGCGCCGCCGCCGCCCTGCCCGGCGAGGGCTGGTCGGGCCGCATCGCCCCGCCCAATGGCGAGGTCAACCCCATCGGGCCGGTGGAGACCTTCCTGGTGGCGGTGCTGGAACAGCTGCGCGCCCGGGCCGCGCCGTCCGAGGTGGGCATGGAGTGCGCCGCGCGGCCGGCCATCGACCGGGTGCGCGAGACCGCGCGGACCGCCGCCGCCGCCTTGGCCCGGGTCGAGGCGCCGCTGCTGGCGCTGGCCCGCCAGCTGGAGGACGTGCTCGACGCCGAGGCCGCCACACTCACCGGGACCGAGCGGGCGCGGATCGAGGGCGCCCTGCGGGGCCTGGACCGCCGCGCCCGCATGACCCTGCCGGCCTGGCGCTCCATGCTGCAGGCCATCGACGAGGACGCCGAGGACGACCCGGACTTCGTCGACTGGTTCGACGCCAACTTCCTCTATGGCCGGGTGGTGGACGCCGCCTGCCGCCGCCACTGGGTCGATCCCACCGAGCCGCTGACCAATGCGGTGATCGCGCCGGCCCACGGGGTGCTGGTGACCAGCGCCACCCTGGCCGACTCCGCCCTGGCCGACCCGTTCGCGCTGGCCGAAATGCGCACCGGCGCCGCGCGCCTGCCCGAGCGGCCGAAGACGCTGCGCCTGGCCTCGCCCTTCGACTATGCCAACAACGCCCGCTGCCTGGTGGTCACCGACGTGGGCCGCGACGATCCGCGCCAGGTGGCCGCGGCCATGCGCGAGCTGTTCCTGGCCGCCGGCGGCGGCGGGCTGGGCCTGTTCACCGCCATCCGCCGCCTGCGCGCGGTGCATGAGAGGATCGCCGCCCCCCTGGCCGACAAGGGCCTGGCCCTCTACGCCCAGCATGTGGATCCGCTGGAGGTGGGGGCGCTGGTGGACATCTTCCGGGCCGAGCAGGACGCCTGCCTCCTGGGCACCGACGCGGTTCGGGACGGGGTGGACGTGCCCGGCCGGTCCTTGCGCATCCTGGTGTTCGACCGGGTGCCCTGGCCGCGCCCCGACATCCTGCACAAGGCCCGCCGCGGCCGCTTCGGCGGCAAGGCCTATGACGACTCCGTCGCCCGCGGCCGCATCGCCCAGGCCTTCGGCCGGCTGATCCGCCGGGCCGACGACAAGGGGGTGTTCGTCATGCTCGACGCCGCCGCCCCCAGCCGCCTGTTCACCGGCCTGCCCGCCGGCGTGGCGGTGGAACGCCTGACCCTGGTGGAAGCCATCGAGGCGGCGGGGGGGTTTTTGGGGGATGGCGAACAGCAGTCCTGAACCCTTCCCCCTCGATGGATCATCGAGAGTGGACAAGGATGGCGCTCACTCAAGGAGGTAACCCTGTTCGCCCCGGCTGGATTGATTCGAGCTAGCCAGGGCAGAATTGGAGCTACAGCCCGCCGAACGTCTTCTTCAGCAGGTCGGTGGTCCGTTTCACCGGGTCGCGCCGGATCGCCCGCTCCTCCTCGCCCACATAGAAGAACAGGCCGTCCAGCGCCTTGCCCACCGCGAAGTCGGTGAGGGTGGCGCTGGGGCTTCGGCCCAGGGCCCCGGCCAGGCGGTTGTTGGCCACCACCCGGTCCAGGGACTTCAACGCCCCGGTCGAGCTGAGCGCGCTGGCCATGGGCGGCCGGAACAGACTGGTGAGTTGCGGGCTGGTCTTGTCCTTCAGATAGGTCGTACCTGCGGTATCGCCGCCGCGCAGCACGCCGACCACATCCTCGACGGTCATGGCGCGGATGGCCCCAACGAACATGTCGCGGGCCTGGGGCGCTGCGGTCTCCGCCGCGATATTGACCTTGTGCTGCAGGTCGTCCAGCGGCCGGGACATTCCCAGCTGCGTCAGCGTGCGCTGGGTCTTGCCCAGAATGCCGGGCAGGGGAATGCGGATCTTGTCGTCGCGCCAATAGCCATCGGTCCGGCCCACCTTCAGCACTGCATTGACCGCGCCCTTGATCAGCGCCTCGCGCAGACCGCCCTCCGCCTGGCTGTTGGTCAGGCCCGCCGGCAGGCCGGCCTGGCCGCCAAGCACACCGCCCAGGACCTTGCCGATATCCTGGGCGGTCGCGCCGGCGGCGCTGGCCAGTCCCCCGGCGGTGATCAGCAGAAAAAGTCTTCGGTGCATGGGGCGGGGTCCTTCAATCCGGGGGCGTCGAGCTGATCTTCGACAGTATCTCCGAGATCGGGGTCAGGTCGGCGAGGCTGTCGATCCGACGAATCGCACTCAGCAGCCGGCGCGCGTCGTCGCCGCGCAACGCCCGTTCCGTGCAGGCATGGAACTTGGTCTCGATGTCCGCCGCGCTCATCGGATCGCGCGGGTGGCCTAGGGGGCGCGGCACGGATTTGGAGAGTGTCTGGCCCGACCGGGTGGTCAGCGTGACCCGGTATTCCCACGCCACCGGCGGGGCCAGGTCGGCGGGGTGGTTCTCGGTGCGCACGCGGGCGGTCATCGCCTGGATGTCGGCCCGCGCCATCCGCTCGGCGGTGTAGCTGCCCGGACCCGGCAGGCCGTCGAGGACGGCGGCGGCGAGGTTGTACTCATGGCTGAAGCGGGCTTCCTCCACCGTCGTCGGGCAGGGGTTGTCGCAGAAGGCGCCCGACGGCGGATGCGCCAGGGTGACGGCGGCGATGTCGTCCGGCTTGAGCCCGTGCTCGCCTGCCAGCAGCAGCAGGGCGTCGATCCCCCAATGGGTGGCGTAGCAGGAGGGGTAGCGCTTGATGGCGACGCCCACCTCCTCCAGGTGATGGGGCGCCCCCAGCCTGGCCAGCGCCTTGGGCAGGTCGTGGCCGGGTCCCAGGAAGGCGTCGGCGAACCCCTGCGGCCGTTCGATGACCTCCGCCGCGCCGGTGGCCCCGGCCTGGGCCAGCCGGGCCGCTTCCAGGCCCGCGCGGGCCGAATAACCCGACCCCAGCGGCTTGCCCATCGACCCGTTGCTGGCCGACAGCCCGCCGCAGAAGTGGGCGGCCAGGCCCAGGGCGTGCTGGGTCTGGCCGCGGTCCAGCCTCAACAGCTTGGCGCAGGCCGCCGCCGCCCCCATCAGGCTGACATGGCCGATGGGCAGCCAGAACCCCCCGGCGCTCCAGCCCCCCGCCTCGGCCTGGCCCAGGCGCGAATGCACCTCCAGCCCGACCAGATAGGCCTCCAGCAACCCCCGGCCGCCGGCGCGGGTCTGCTCGGCCAGGGCGAACAGGGCCGGCACGATGACGCAGCTTGGGTGGCCGACCGGATTGAGGGTGGAGTCGTCGAACTCCAGCGCGTGGGCCAGGGCGCCGTTGTGAAAGGCCGCGAAGCCGGCGTCATCGGTGCGTCCGCGGCCGATGACGCTGATCCGGCCCTGGCCGCCCGCCGTCCCCAGCACCGCCGCCGCACGGCCCACCTCGTCGTCAAAGGCGGCGATGGCCACCCCGAACCCATCCGCCAGCAGGGTCCGGGCCCGGTCCAGCAGCGGCTCGGACGCGGTGGCGATGTCATAGCCAACGATGAAGTCGCTGATCCGGCGGGTGGCTTCGAGTCCCTCGATCATGTCCGTCACCAATCTATCCGGGCCGGACAAGAAGCACACCTGCCCGCGATCTGTGAATCCCTTATCGCGAAAGCGGGGACCCACCCCTGCGCCCCACGCCCCCGCTCACCCCACCTCGACGTCCAGCAGCGGGATATATTGCTGCACCCCGTCGAAGTCGCGTTCCTCGACCCCGCCGGACAGCACCGCGCGGGGGACGGTGATCTTGATGGTCCGGGCCGGATCGTAGGCGTAGATCTCCACCTGAGCCGCATCGACCTGGTAGAGGCCGGCGACCAGGGCGGCGCCCAGGACGCCAGAGCCTACCACCCGCCGGTAGGCCGCCTCATCGGCGAACACGATGTCCATGGTGATCTGGGTCGCCCCGGCGTTGGCGCTCTTGATCGAGGTGGCGGCTTCGCAGAGCTTCACTGGGCCGCCCTGCCGTCCACATCCTCGATCTCGATCGGGAAGATCTGCGCCATCTCGGCCTCGGTGGTGTCGACGATGTGCCAGGCGCTCCAGGCATAGACCGGACCCATCTTCACCAGGCTGGGCGAGAACGGGTAGGCGAACACGCCGCCGCCCCCCAGGTTGTTGTTGATGTCCAGCCGCGAGCCGGTGGGGCCCAGCCGCGAGCCCATGGCGTCGCAGATCTCCGGCGTGCGGCCGATCACCTCCACCAGCAGGCCCACCTCATGGCCGGTGACCCCCGGGTTCGGCTCCAGCTTGCCGAGGATCGCGTCCTTGCCATAGACCCGGAACTGCACCCGGTAGTCATCTTCACTGAGCGACATGCTGCGCGCCGCCCGCGCCAGCAGCGAGCGGTACTTGTCGAGAAAGTCGTCAAACCGGTCCAGCACCCGCGGGTCGCGGATGCCGGCCATCAGCACCGCCCGGTAGCCCACCAGCTCCACCCCCTCGATCTTCAGGGTCGGCGTCTCGGCCGCAAGATAGCGGCTGCCGGTCACCCGCACCCGAGCCTCGTCCAGCTGTTCGTAGACCGCCTGTTCGGTGTCGATGATCCCGGTGGGCTGGGCCACACGATAGGGGTTGGGGTTCTCATGCAAGGTCAGGGCCGCCACCGAGGCCACCGTGCAGCGCGACCCCGCCCGGGTGGGCTCGAGGATGAACTCGGTCTCGCCGATGCGGGCCAGCACCGGCGAGCCGTCCGACGGCCGGTCGGTGGCCAGGTAGCCCTTGTCGATGCTCTTGGCCGCATGCCAGGCCACATCGGCGGGAACCCCGGCCCGCAGCATGGGGCCGACAAAGATCGCCGGATCGGTGGAGCGTCCGGCCAGCACCACGTCGGCGCCCATGTCCAGGGCGCGCAGGAACGGCGCCTCGCCCATCATCGCCAGGCAGCGGGTCATGTTTTCGATCCGCGCCTCGGTCAGCTCGCCGATGCCCCCCACCGGCCGCACCGCGCCGGCGCGGACCTTGGCCAGCAGCCAGGCCTTGGAGACCTCGGCCTTCACCACCGCCATCTTGAACGCCAGGCCCGTTTCGGCCGCCACCTCGCGGGCGATCTGCGCCGTGCCGTCCACGTGGAAATCGCCGCCGGCGCCCCCCACTGACCCGGTGAGAAACGGGATGTCCAGCCGCCGCGCCCCCTCCAGCAGCAGCGCCAGGTCGCGCTTGATGGTCATCGGCGCCTTCTGCAAGGCGTTGGCGCCGAGGAAATAGGGGCCGAAGTCCGAGCTGCCGGCGTCGCAGGCGATGGCGTGGGGCCCCAGCGCCAGCCCCTTCTGCAACCCGTCGTAGGAGAACCCCAGGCCCAGCGTGCAGGTGGCCAGGATGCGGACCTCGTCCATGGCCCGCTACTTGCCGCGGTAGACGGGCTTGCGCTTCTCGCGGATGGCGGCGCGGGCCTCGGCGTAGTCCTCGGTCTTGAAGATGGCGCTCTGGGCGATCAGCTCGTGACGCACCCCGTCGCGCACCGCCGCCCCATGGATGTTGTCCACCAGCTGCTTGGCCATGGCCAGGTTGATCGGCGGCTTCGACGCGATGTCCTTGGCCATCTGCAGGGCGAACCCGTACAGTTCCTCGGGCGTCACCAGAAAGTCCACCAGGCCCCAGGCGAAGGCCTGTTGGGCGTTCACCCGCGCACCGGTCATGGTCATGTACTTGGCCACTCCGGGCCCGGCCAGGGTGGTCACATATTGCGTGCCGCCGGTGTCCGGCAGCAGGCCATAGTTGATCTCCGGCAGCGAGAAGATCGCGTCCTCCGCGGCGATGCGGATGTCGGCGGCCAGCGCCATCTCGCAGCCGCCGCCGATAGCGTAGCCGTTGATGGCGCTGATCACCGGCTTCGGCGCGTCCAGCAAGGCCAGCCGCCCCTGCTGGGCGCGGCGCACGAAGTGGAAGTCGCTCTCGTCGCGGGCCCGATGGCCGAGCACGGTGGTGTCGCGTCCGGCGCAGAACGACTTGCCCTCGCCGGTGATCAGGATGCAGCGGACCGCATCGGACTCCAGCGCCCAGGCGATGGCCGCCTGGATCTCCTCGCCCATGGGGTCGTTGACCGCGTTGTGGCGCTCAGGGCGATTGTATTTGATCACGCCGACGCCGTCATCGACGCTGACCTTGACCAGGTCGTTGAGCAGGGTGTCCATTCCGATCTCCGTAGTCAGGGTCATTCGTCGTCGTCGAAGTGAACTTCACCGTCGCCGAACGGGCCGTCACGCTCCTGCAGCGCCGCCTTCAGGCCCTGGGTCTTGGCGGTCTCCATGAACCCGGCCATGGCTGGCGACAGGTGGGCGCGGGAGTCGTTCTCCGAGGCCATCCGCTGCAGCACAGGCCAGCCCATCAGCTCCAGCCCGGCGTTGACAATGCGCTTGTGCGACGAGGCCAGGGCCGGATCCAAGAGGGCGATGCGGCGGGCCAGCGCGTCCACCTCGGCGTCCAGCTTGTCGGCCGGCACCGATTTCAGCACCAGGCCGATCTTGGCCGCGTCGCGACCGCGGATCGCGTCGCCGGTGAGCAGCAGCCGCTTCGCCCACTGCGGCCCCACGTGATAGAGCCACATGTGGTTGGCCGGCGAGCCCAGCGCCCGGGTGGCCGGAAAGCCGATCCGCGCGTCATGGGCGGCGATGAGGATGTCGCAGTTCAGCGCCACGTCGGTGGCCGCCGCCAGGCAGTTGCCGTGGATCTTGGCGATCACCGGCTTGTACATGCGGAAGATCACCAGCCGCAGGTCGCCGCGCACCACCATCCGCCAGCTGTCGTCGTCGAAGCTGTTGGTGTCCCGGTACTGGGCGGGATCATAGTCCACCTCGGCGGCCCCGCCGCTGATGTCGGCCCCGGCCGAGAAGTCCTTGCCGGCCCCGGCCAGCACCACGCAGCGCACCGACTTCAAGTCGTCGGCCTCCATCATCGCCGCCTTCAGCTCCTCCAGGGTGTTGACGCTGAGCGCGTTGCGCTTCGCCGGCCGGTTGAAGGTCACATAGGCGATGCTGTCGCGGACCTCGAACAGGATGTCCTGCGGATTTTTCAGCCACTTTCCCATTTTCGCTCTGCCCTGGCGGCCGCCCGGCCGCGCGATCCATATGCCCGCAATCCCTTGCCGCGAACTGCGCGCGGTTGTCCATCCGTGGTTTGGCGGGCCTGGCTCAGCCGGAGACGGGCTTGTCCAGGGCGCTGGTCAGCAGGCCGACGTTCAGCTCCCAGGCGCTGTCGTCCAGGGTCTTCAGCCAGCCCGATGAGGCGAAGGTGCCGCCGTCCACCGCCAGATTCACCCCGGTGACATAGGAGGCCAGCTTCGAGGCCAGGAACACCGCCGCCGCGCCGCATTCGTCGTCGTCGCCCTCGCGGCCCAGCGGGATCAGCCGGCCGTAGGCCTCTTCCTGCTCACGGGTGCGCGGCGTCCACTTGGCCAGGTCCACCGGACCGCTGCGGTTGCCATGGTTGCCCGGGGTCTTGGTGTGGTCCGGCGAGATGCAGTTCACCCGGATGCCGTATTCCCCCAGCTCCACGGCCATGGTGCGGGTGAAGTTGGCCATGCCGGCCTTGCACGCGGCGTAGACCGCGAACCGCGGCGCGGCGCGGGAGGCCTCGATGGAGGCCACATTGATGATCGAGCCGCCCTGGCCGCCACGGATCATGATCGGCGCGGCGGCATGGGTGGCGGCCATCATACTGACCATGTTGATGTCGATGTGCCGTCGCCAGGAGCGCTCAGACTGCTCCAGGAACTTGCGCGCGGTGACGCCGCCGGCGTTGGTCACCAGAATGTCGATGCGGCCGAATTGCTTGTCGGCGCCGGCGACCATGGCGCGGATCTGCTCGGAGTCCATCACGTCGGTGGGGAAGGGCAGCGCCTTGCGCCCCATCTCGCGCACCCTGGCCGCGGTCTCCTCGCAGCGGGTCGGTTCGATGTCGGCGATGACGATGTCGGCGCCGGCGCTGGCCATGGCCAGCGCAATGCCGCGCCCGATGCCGCCGCCGCCGCCGGTGACGATGGCGACCTGGTCGGTGAGCATGATGTCAGACGGCTTCATGGGCGTTTCCTTCGTTGCCGGAGAGTTCCTTGCCGCCGGGCGCGGCGGTCATGGAATCATCTTGCCCGGCCCGGGCCGCCTCGCGCAACCGAAGTCCCCGTCACCAAGGCCGGGCGGGCCCAGAAATATCGTGTGTGGGCTCGGTTCAGGTCCTAGAATGGCCCATGGCCGCCAAATCCGACCAAGATCAGCTTGCCACCCTACGGGCCTACGCTTCTGGCCAACTTGGCACCCGCC
>CAXNKO010000033.1:0-9823 GCA_964202685.1 Caulobacterales bacterium | reverse complement strand
GCTCTCCCGGATGCTGGCCGCCGCCGTGGGCCTGACCGCGCCGCTGTTCTACGAGGCCAGCGAGATCGCGCCGGCCTTCGACTGGGCCTTCGATCCCGCCGATGACGCCCGCATCCCGGCCGGCGACGCGGCGGTGGCGGCGATCATGGCCGCCATGCCGGAGCTGGCCTCGATCTATCCCTATGAGACCATGGCCCCGGAGGAGAGCATCTATCTCTACCGTGGCGCATTCCTGTCCACTGGCGAGCAGTCCCAGGCGCTGGTCCCCAGCTACAACGACTGGTTCGCCACCGCCGACAAGACGCCGGCCTACAATTATCTGAAGCTCGCCGCCCAGTTCCTGCAATGGCAGCGCAAGCGCTCCGGCCGCTGGCCGGCGGGCGCGCGGTGGCTGTTCAAGACCCCCGACCACATCCACGGCCTGAACGAGATTCTGGCCACCTTCCCCGGCGTCCACATCATCCAGACCCACCGCGACCCGATCGTCACCATCCCGTCGATCTGTTCGTTCATCCATGTGCTGCATTCCACCGCAGTGGCCCGCGACGACGCCCACGACATCGGCGACGCCTGGAGCGCCATGTTCGCGCGCTCGATGAGGCAGGCCCTGGCCATCCGCGCGGCCAACCCCGGCCGCTTCCTCGACGTCTGGTACCGCGACACCGTGGCCAACCCGCGCAAGGTGGCCGAGGACGTGTTCGGCTTCATCGGTCAGCCGCTGACCGATCGCGGCTGGAACGAGATGCAGAAGTGGCGCGACGCCAACCAGCGCGAGGCCAGGCCCGCCCATGCCTACACCCTGGCGGAATTCGGCCTGTCCGAGGCGCGCATCCGTGAGGAGTTCGCCGAGTACCGCGCCGCCTTCATCGCGCCGGGGGCCGACGATTGAGCGCGGCCATTATCACCGCCGACACCCCGTTCACGCCTGAGGACGATGGCTATCACCAACCCTCGGACGACGCCTACGAGACCGAGACCAACTGGTGGTCGTTCAATATCCCCGCGCGCAAGATCGGCGGCTGGCTGCACACCCTCTATCACCCCAACCGCGGGACCGCGACCTGGCGGGTGTTCGTCTGGGACGGCCAGGGCGAGACCCCCGGGCAGCTGGCCTATTACCGGCGGGTGGAGGAAGCGCCGATGCCGGCGGCCCCCGACCTGCGCGACATCAGCTTTCCGGGCGGCGGCTACAGGCTGCAGATGCTGGAGCCGCTGATGCAATACCGGCTGACCTATGCCGATCCGGGGCGGGATTTCGGCTTCGACTTCGTCCATGCCGGAACCCATGCGCCAAAGCGGTTTCCGCCCGGCGAGGCGCCGATGCTGAACAATCCGCACCTGGACCAGCTGGGCCGCGTCACCGGGACCCTGACCCTGCGCGGCGAGACCATTCCCATCGATTGCTACAGCGTGCGCGACCGCACCTGGGGGCCGCGCGGCGGGCCCCATGCGGCGGCGCGCAAGGCCTGGCCCGACGACGCGGCGCGGGTGCGCGTCCCCGGCGGTCCGCGCTGGCGGCAGATCGAGCGCGAGCGCGGGCGCGGGCGGATGCAATATGTGTTCGGCCACGCCGGCCGCGACGCCGGCTTCCTCAGTTTCGTGCGGGTGCAGGACGGCGACGCGGCCGGCTGGTCGCCGATGAACGCCGGCTGGCTGCTCAAGGACGGGGTGTTCGGCCATGTGGACAAGACCCGCTCGCGGCTGAAGACCTTCCGCGACCCGGCGAGCGGCTGGACATCGCACCAGCTGGTGGAGGTCCATGATGACCTGGGCCGCTCCATCGACGCCGAGGGGTTCGCGGTCAGCCGCATGGTGGATTTCAACGGTTCCTCGACCCTGATGCGCTGGGAATTCGATGGCCGCATCGCCTGGGGGGAGGATCAGGACCGCTGGAACATGGTCCATCACGCGCGCATGCTGGACGCGCTGCGGGCGCACGGATAGGTCTCCGCGGGGAGGAGCTTGAACATGCTGGAACTGGGTCCCGAGGTCATCGACTGGATCGCCCGCGTCACCGAGGGCGATGAGGTGGAGACACAGCTGGTCACCTCTGGCGGGCGGCTGGGCTACCGGGTGGATGTCAAGCGCAAGGGCGAGGGCCTGGCGCTGTTCCTGCAGCGGGGGCGCGAGGCGGGGTTCGGCTCGTTCAGCCCGCTGACCCGCGAGGCGGAGGTGTTCCGGGCCCTGGAGACGCTGGGGGTCAAGGTGGCCCACGTCTGGGGGGTGGACGGGGACCTCAATGTGCTGTTGTCCGACCGGCTGGACGGGATCACCTGGTTCCAGGAGCCGGCCGACAAGGACGCCCAGGTGAAGATCGCCCAGGACTTCATCGTCCAGATCGCCAGGTGGCATTCGACCCCCGCCGCCGACATGGACCTGCCCAGCTTCAAGCCGGTGCGCACCGTGGCCGAGCACCAGGCCGAGCAGCTGAAGGGCATCCGCCAGCTGTTCGAGGCGGAGGACGCCAAGAACCCCATCGATCTGCTGGCCCGGGTCACCCTGGAGCACCTGGAGCGCAAGGTTCCGGCCTATGATGGCCCCGCCGTACTCTGCCAGGGCGACACTGGCCCGGGCAACTTCCTCTACAAGGGCGATCAGGTGGCCGGCGTCGTCGATTGGGAGCTGGCCCACCTTGGCGATCCCATGGACGATATCGCCTGGCTGTCCTGGCGCTCCACCCAGCACGGGTTCCCCGACTTCCCGGCCCGCATGCGCGAGTACGAGCAGCTCAGCGGCATCCAGGTGGTTCCCGAGCGGGTCTATTACTACCGGGTCAACGCCTGCGCCCGGCTGGGTCCCTGGTTCGGCCTGGCCGACATGGGCGAGCCCGGCCGCTACCGCCCCGGCGCCGCCCAGGAAGGCGAACCCAACGACCGGGTGGCCGACGGCAGCCAGATGCTGATGAGCATGCTGCACCGGCGCATGCGCCTGCAGGCCCTGGCCGATGTGCTGGGGTTCGAGATCCCCTCCCGCTACATCACCGAGGAGGACCAGCCCCGCGACCACGCCCAGCTCTATGACAATGTGCTGCACCAGCTGCAGATCATGGTTCCGATGATCGCCGACCGGAAGGCCTCGGCCCTGGCCAAGGGCGTGGCCCGGCAGGTGAAGTACCTGAAGGAGATCGACCGCAACGCCCACCGCTTCGAGCGGCTCGAGGCCGAGACCCTGTCCGGCCTGCTGGGCGCCACGCCCGCCTCGGTGGCCGGCGGCCGCAAGGCGCTGTCGGAGGCCGCCCGCAACGGCAAGGTCAGCCTGGAGGCCTATTTCCTCTACCACTGGAACCGCATGGCCCGGGACGACCACCTGATGCGCGAGGCCTCCGGGCGCATGTACCAGCGGTCCTGGCCGGCGTTGGTTTGATGGCTGCGGTGTTCACCGAAGCCAACGGCGTGCTCATCGGCCCGCCCCGCACGGCCCACACCCGCGAACTGGGCGCGGTGCATGATCCGGACATCGCCGCCAGACACGGCTTCCGCGGCGGGATCGTCGGCGGCAGCCGGCACCTGAACATCTTCGCGCCGCTGATGGTCGAGCTCTGGGGACCGGCGGCCTTCGAGCGCGGCGGGGTGTCGATCTATTTCGAAAGCCCGGTGGTGTCGGGCGAGCAGGTGCAGGCCTTCGTGCGCCGGCCCGCGCCGGACGCCCTGGCCGCCGAGGCCTGGATCCGGCGCGGCGACGCCCCCGACATCCAGGTGGGGACCGGCAGCCTGACGCTCGGCGACCATTCGCCGAGCGAGCTCAAGACCCGCCCGGTGCGGCTCTGCGATGCGGGCGAGGTGCGGATCCTGCGCCACCTGCCCGTGGGTGGGGTGGTCTGCGACACCACGGCGCGGGTTCCCTACGACGATCAGGCCCTGGACCTGAGCTCCGGCGAGATCAACGAACCCCTGGACTGGTATGTGGGCGCCTCGCCCTGGGGCGGTCCGATCGCGGCGATCAGCTCGTCGTTCCGCCTGCCGTTCTATCCCGCCAATGCGGTGCTGGCGGCCCAGACCGAAGGGGTGGTGCCCATGGGCGGGGCGGTGGAGATCTGTTTCGACCGGGGCCCGATTTTCCTCGACCGCGACTATGGGGTGCGCGCGGTCAGCGCCGGGGTCGGCCACAGCCCCAAGACCGAATATGTCATCATCGATTTTTCGGTGGACGACGAGGCTGGTCAGCGGATCGCCAGCGCGCGCCAGGTCTACCGGTTCCTGAAGAAGGGCTCGGGTCTCTACCCCGAACTGGACGGCTGAGGGTGACGACAGCCGGACAACGGGCGCTGGTGCTGGGCGGCGGCGGGCTGGCGGGGATCGCCTGGATTACCGGGGTCATGCTGGGGCTGGAGCGGGCCGGGGTGAGGCTGACGGGCTTAGACCTGATCTTCGGCACTTCGGCGGGCGCGGCGGCGGGGGCGCAGTTCGCCCTGGGCGCGCCCTTGGAGGACCTGTACCGGCGCCAGACTGAGCCCGCGCTGCAGGGGGTCGAGATCCCGCCGGCGGACGGCATGATGGACGCCCTGCGCGCCGAGATCGCCCGCCATGCCGAGGTGGCCGACCCAGCCGAGCGGATGCGCCGGATCGGCCGCTACGCCCTGGGTGTCGCGTCGATTTCCGAGGCCGAGCGGCTGACGGTGATCGCCGGACGCCTGCCCAGCTTGGACTGGCCGGACCAACCCTTAAGCCTGGTGGCTGTGGACGCCGACAGCGGCGGGACCGTGGTGCTCAACCGCAACTCCGGGGCGACGCTCACCGAGGCGGTGGCGGCCAGCTGCGCGGTGCCGGGAGTCTGGCCGCCCACCCGTATCGGGGCCCGGCGCTACCTGGACGGCGGGGTGCGCTCGCCGGAGAACCTCGATCTCGTCGCCGGCCATCGGCGGGTGCTGGTGATCTCGCCCAAGGGCGACGCCCCGGGGCTGTTCGTGGCCGGAAGCCTGCGCCGGGAGATCGCCGTGGTGGAGGCCGCCGGCGGGGCCGTCCACGTGATCGCGCCGGACGCCGCCGCCCGCGACGCAATCGGGACCAACACCCTCGACCCCGAGGTGCGCATCCCCGCCGCGACGGCAGGCCTGCGCCAGGGCGGGGCGGAAGCGGCGGCTACGGCGCGGTTCCTGGCGGGGTAGGGCGCCGCAGGTCGGACCACCGCCGGCCAAACACCAAATCGCGTGGTTTAACCCCACGCACAGTTGCACGACCGGCTCTGACGTGGGGCCTAGGCCAACGCCCGCCGGCGCCGCTCCAGGGACCCGGCTGGCCAGACTTGCTTGATGTCGAAGGACTCGGCAACCGCGGGCCCGCCTTCGGGCAGGACGACCCATGGCGATCCATGCGAGACCGCCGCAACGCGCCGGGTTAGGTTGAACACTGGATCGCGGAAGGAACACGGCATGGCGGACTCAGCGGCGGGCGGTTCGCCCCGGCAGGTGTATCTGGACGCGGCGCGGTCGCTCAGTCCGCTGATCGAGGCCGAGGCGGCGCGGGCCGAGCGCGGCGGCACGCTGACGCCCGCCGTGGTGGACGCGCTGAAACAGACGCGGCTGTTCTGGATGGGCCTGCCGGCCGACATGGGCGGCGGCGGCCTGGGGGTCGCCGACGGCATCGAGGTGCTGGAGGAGGTGACCCGCGCCGACGGCTCCACCGGCTGGAGCCTGATGGCCAGTTCGGCCTCCACGGCGATCGCGGCGACCTATCTCGCCGATGCGGCCATCGAGGCGATGTACGCCGGCGCCGAGCCGCCCATCGCGGCCGGCATGCTGGGCCCCGGCGGCCGCTGCGTGGAAACCCCGCAAGGGCTGCGCGGTTCCGGACGCTACGCCTTCGGCAGCGGTTGCGCCCACGCGACATGGATCGGAGCGGGCATGTTCGTGCTGGAGGATGGAAACCCCCGCCTGCTCCCCGGCGGCGCGCCGGAGGTGCAGGTCTGCTACCTGCCGAAGGATCAGGTGGAGATCGAGGGCAACTGGGACGTCTGGGGCCTGGTGGGCACCGGCAGCTATGACTACCGGGTTCCCGAGCAGACCATCCCCCGCGACTTCACCCTGGAGCGCCAGTGCCTGAGCCCGCAACGCGGCGGCGGGCTCTACAGCCTGGGCATCGTCGGGTTCGGCTGCGCCGGCCATGCGGCGGTGGCGCTGGGGTTGATGAAGCGGGCCCTGGAGGAGATCGCCACCCTCACGCGGGCCAAGAAACGGCCGGCCTATCCCACCGTGGTGGGCGACAGCCCGCTGTTCCTGCAGGACTTCGCCACCCACGAGGCCCTCTACCAGGCGGCCCGCGCCTTCGTGCTCAACGTGTTCCGCGACGCCGAGGCGACAGCGCTGGCCGGCGGGACCCTGTCGGCCGAACAGCGGGCGCGGTTCCGCCAGTCCACCACCTGGGTCCACAAGGTCGCCGCCGACGTGGTGCGCTTCGCCCACCTGTGGGCCGGGTCCGACGCCATCCGCAATGAAAGCGTGCTCGGCCGGGTGATGCGCGACATGCATGTGGCCACCCAGCACATGTTCGTCGATCCGATGACCCTGGTGGACGCCGGTCCGGCCCTGGTGGCGCGCTGGGCGCGGTAAGTTCGCCTTGCCTTGCCGGCTCGGGCGCGGCTTGATGGGGCGGCGAGGCGCGAGACAGCGCCAGAGTGGGTGGGGGCGTGAATTGACGGCACCTTTGGACCAAGACGCCGCGGCCGCGGCGAGCCGCGGCGGGCCGCTTTACCGATGGTATGTGCTGGGCGTGATGGCGTTGATCTACGCCTGCCACGCCATGGACCGGGCGCTGCCCAACATCCTGGTGGAGCCGGTCCGGGCGGAGTTCGGCCTCAACGACACTCAGCTGGGGCTGTTCACCGGCCTCGCCTATGGGGCGGCGTTTTGCCTCGCCGTGCTGCCGGCGGGCTGGATCGCCGACCGGGTGAACCGGCGCAATTTCCTGGCCATCGCCATCGTCGTCTGGAGCGCGCTCACCGCGGCCGGCGGCCTGACCCGCAACTGGGTCCAGCTGCTGGCGGCCCGGGTCGGCGTCGGCATCGGCGAGTCCGCCGCGGTGCCCATTGTGCTGCCGATGCTGACCGATCTGTTCCCGGCGGCGCGGCGGGCGCTGGTGATCGGCATCCTCTACATGGCCGTGCCCCTGGGCGCATTGCTGGCCAACGCCCTGGGCGGCTATGTGGCCAATGAGCACGGCTGGCGCATGGCTTTCTTCATCGCCGGGGTCCCCGGCATACTGATCGCGATCCTGCTGGTGATGACGGTGCGCGAGCCGAAACGCGGCGCGGTGGACGCCGGCGCGGCCCCGGCCGAGGCCCCGCCCAAGGTGCGGCTGGTGGAGAACTTCGAGCACTTCGCGAACAACCCCGGCCTGGCGGCGCTGTTGTTCGGCGCCGTGGTGCTCGGCCTCTTGAACATCATCATGGGCGCGTGGATGAGCTCGTTCTTCATCCGGGTGCACAATATGAGCCTGGTCCAGACCGGTGTGCTCATCGGGTTGGGCGCGGGGCTGTGCGGCATCTTCAGCCCGCTGACCTACGGCTGGCTGGCCGACCGGCTGTCGCGGCGGAACCGCAAGTGGTCGGTGTGGCTGGGGGCTATCGGTTCGATCCTTGGCCTGGCCTTCACCGAGCTGCAGATGTTCACCCCCAGCCTGGTCGTGGCGATCGTGGCCTTTCTGATCGCCGATTTCCTGCGCGCCGGCTACACGCCGCCGCTCTATGCGGTGCTGATGACCGAGACCCCGGCCCGAATCCGCTCCTCGGTGATGTCGGTGGTGCAGTTCACCACCAACTTCTTCGGTTTCGCGTTGGGACCGGTGCTCACCGGGGTGTTGTCGGACTATTTCGGCGGCGGCGTCGGGATCAAATACGCCCTGGCCACGGTGAGCCTGCTGTTCCTGGCGTCGGCTGCGGCGCTGCTGCTGTCGGGACGGCTGCTCTACGGCAAGGACGGGCGCGTGGGGCTGGCCGCGGCCTGACGGCGCGCCATTCACGGCGGCGGGGGATGGCGGCGTGTTGGGCGTTCGCGGCCTATATCGGCGAATTTGGGGTGAGGATCAGGGCGCGGAAGCGCAAGCGATGAAAATTCAACGTTCCTGAGCTATAGTCTGCCGATGAACCGCGCCGAGATCATCCAGCGGCTGAAAAGCCACCGCGCCCGGCTTGAGGCGTTGGGCGTAAGGCGCGCCTACCTGTTCGGTTCCTACGCACGCGACGCCGCTGACGCCCAGAGTGACGTCGATGTCATGGTTGATCTCAACGAGGGGCCTGGCGGACGCAAGCCGCTATTTTCCGCCTTTGACGTGGGCGGCATCCAGTTCGAGCTGGCCCGCATCCTGAATCGGCGCGTCGATCTGGTCGTGCGCGGCGACGCGCTCAGGACCGGGCGGCGTTTGCGCTCGGTTGCCGAAAACGAACTCGTCGATGTCTTTTGACCCGGCTGGGAAGGCCAAGTCGGCTGTCGCGGCGGCGCGGGAAAACATACAGCTGATCCAGGCGTGGGCCGCCGGGCGAGACCTTGAGGATCTGAAGGCCGACATCCGCACGCGATACGCCATCGAGCGCGCCTTTATGGCGATCGATGCCTCGATCCGGGACATCCCCGCGGAATTGCTTGCGGCCCACGGTATTCCGGCGGCCATGATCGCCGGGTTCCGCAATGCCCTGGCGCACACCTATGACGACATTCTTGATGAGCGCGTGGTCCTGACAATCCAAGAAGACCTGCCGATGCTGGATACGGCGCTAGCGGGTTTGCGGGACGCGCTTTAGGCAGGGGTCAACTCCGAGCTTTCGAAAATCCCCCCGTCCACCCCCGCACAGGCGTCCTGGTAGGCGGTCATGCTGTGCGGCCACTGGGTGACGTTGCGGCCCGACGGCTCGCGGTAATAGTTGTGGCAGCCCGCCTGCCAGACGGTGACCCGGTCGAGGTCTTGCTGGAGCTGGCGGTTGTAGCGGGCCTGGACGTCGGGCTTCACATCGATCCAGGCCAGAGCCTCCCGGTCCATCAGCGCCAGGTGGTTGACGATGAACCCGGCCTGGCATTCCAGCATGAAGGTGATCGAGCCGTTGTTGGTGTTGGGTCCGTACATCTGGAACAGGTTGGGATAGCCGGTGGTCATCAGGCCCAGATAGGCCTCGGCCCCGTCCCTCCAGTCGTGGGCGATGCGGCGGCCGCCGCGGCCCGTGACCTCGATGGCCGAAAGGAACTTGCGCACCTGGTAGCCGGTGGCGCAGATCAGGGTGTCCACCGGGCGGGCCGCGCCGTCCTCGGTCACCACCTGGTCCTCGGCGACGCGGACGATGGGGGAGGTGACCAGCTCGACATTGTCGCGGTTGAAGGCCGGATAGTAGTCGCTGGTGAGCAGCGGGCGCATGCAGCCAAATGGCGCGGTGGGGGTCAGGCTGGCGCGCAGGGCGTCGTCCTTGACCGCCGCCAGGTTGGCCAGACCGGCCTCGGCACCCTGGGCCAGCTGTTCCTCGCCAAAGGCGATGAAGGCCTCGATGCCGCGGTAGAGCTTGCGGCGGATAGTCTCCACCACCGCCGGGTTGCCGGCGAACCGTTCGCGCGCCGCGTCGTCATAGACCGGGTCCTCCTTCGGCGACACCCAGGGGGCCGAGCGCTGGTGGACATAGAGCTGCGCCACCTTAGGCGCGATTTCCGGCACGAACTGCACGGCGCTGGCGGCGCTGCCGATCACCGCCACCCGGCGGCCGGCCAGCGCATGGTCCTGGTTCCAGCGGGCGGCGTGGAACATCGTCCCCTTGAAGGATTGCAGCCCCTCGATGTCCGGCCAGGCCAGGTCGTTGAACATGCCCAGCGCGGCGATAACGATGTCGAACCGGGCCTCGGCGCCGGCCTCGG
>CAXNKO010000032.1:0-9831 GCA_964202685.1 Caulobacterales bacterium | reverse complement strand
AGTGATGCAACAGCGCGTTGACCAGGGTCGCGCTGGGGGTTCCGGGGGCCGGGTGGACGGCCATGCCCGCCGGCTTGTCGATGACGATCAGGTGCGCGTCCTCGAACAGCACGGCGAGCGGGATCGCCTCGGGCTGCGGCGTGGCCGGTTCCGGCGGCGGCACGATGATGATGTAGTCGCCGGCGCCGCCTTTCGCCGAGGCGTCGGTCTGAGCCACGCCGTCGCGCAGCACCAGCCCCTGGGCCATCAGCGCCTGAATGCGGCCGCGCGACAGCTCCGGCGCGCGGTCGGCCAGGGCCTTGTCCAGTCGCGTCCCCGCCGCGGCGGCGTCCAGGGTGACAATCAGCGGTTCAGTTTCGCCGTCGTCGGGCGCGTCGCCGTGGGCCGGTGGGTTCACCCTTCCAGGTGTCCGCCGGTGCTCAGTCCCCGGGACATGCTGTTGGCCCAGCTGGAGAGCAGGTGCAGCTCGCCGATTCCGGATTGCACGGCGGTGGGTCCGATATCGCGGATCAGGTGGTCGCGGATCTGCGCGCTCGCCGTGGCGTCGGCCTTGGTGTCCAGCGCCAGCAGTTCCTGGACGTGCTGGTCGTCGGCCGCGACGTCGCCGGTCAGATCCCCCAGGCGCTCCATCACCACCGGATAGGCCGAGGGCGTGCGCGCCGCGTTCAGGGCCGCGGCCAGGATCAGTCCGTCCAGTTGCGTCGCCTTGTGCAGGGCCACCCCATTGAAGATCAGGAACACCGGAGTCTGGCCCACGGTGTCGAACAAGATGCCGAACAACTGGCCCTCCACCGGCAGCATCCAACCCTCGAACAACAGGCCCGAGCCGCCCATCTTGAACGCCAGCAGGCCATCGGGGTTTCTGCGGATCATGCCGTAGTCGTGGAACAGGTGGCCGGGCATGGCGATGGAGGGCCGCGTCGAGCGCCAGAACCCCTCGTAGGTGGACGCCCGCCGCGCGCTGACGATCCGCGCGATGTCGAGCCCCGGCAGCATCAGGCCCTGAGGGGCTGCGCCATTGACCTTGGCCTCCGCAGCCGGCGCGCCGACCAGTTCCAGCCCGAACGCCTTGGCCACGCCGCCGAGATCGCGGTCCCAGTCGAGCATGGTGAAACCCGGACGCTTCGACGACACCAACCGCGTCAGGTTCTCGAGGCTATGGGCAGAAGGTGTCACAGCGCCGGAGACCCAGCGGCCGACCAGAGATTTGTCGACGCCCAGTTCGGCGGCCAGCCGGCCGCGGCTCATGGACAGCGCCTTGAGCACCAGGTCGAGCTTGGCTGGAAAGGCTTCCGGCGCGGACATGGACAAAACAGTTCCTCAATCTGCGCCGAAATGCAACCGGTTGCGCCACGATGCAGTCCGTTGCAGGGGTTGCGCGCGGGAGTAGCGCATCCTGCAACCGTTGCGCAGGTTGTGGCGCGCCAATGCAACTCCACGTCGGTTGCGAGGCCGGCGTAACCTTGGCGCCAGGATCAGGAACAGGGCGGCGACCGGACCCCAGCGAACCACCAAACCGCCCAGGCGCGCTTCTTGCCCGAAGGGATCGCTCGCCCAGTGCGATGCGTATTTTTGGGACGAAACATGGACACTGACCCGTTCAAGGCCGAGTTGATCGCTCTCCTGCCCAAGCTGCGCGGCCACGCGATCGCGCTCACCGGTTCCAGCGCCGCCGCCGACGATCTCATTCAGGACACCATGGTTCGCGCCTGGCGCTTCCGGGCGAGTTACAAGGCCGGCAGCAACATGGGCGCGTGGGTCAACCGGATCCTGCGCAACAGCTTCTACACCTCGACCGCCGCCCAGAGGCACGTGGTGCAGGACGTCGACGGCAGGTACGCCGCCCAGCTGTCGTGTAAGCCCGAGCAGGAGTGGCGGGTGAAGTACGGTGAACTGCTGGCCGCGCTGGCGCATCTGGCCGCGGAATCCCGCGACGCCCTGTTGCTGGTGGTGGCCGAGGGGCTCAGCTACGAGGAAGCGGCCGAGGTCGCCGGCTGTCCGGTGGGCACCATGAAGAGCCGCGTCAACCGCGCCCGCGAACGCCTGGCCGAACTCATCGATGTGGACCTGCCGAGATCCAAGCAGCGGACGCGCGCCGTGACGGCGCGGCGCGCGGCGGTGACCCACGCCGCCTGACGGCCGGTCGGCGCATTCACGCCTGCCGGGTCACCAGCCGGCCGTTCTCGACGATCCGATAGAAACAGCTTCGCGCGCCGGTGTGGCAGGCGCCGCCGTCCCCTTGGGGCCGCACCTTCAGCAGCACCACGTCCTGATCGCAGTCGATCCAGGTCTCGGCGACCTGCTGGATCTGGCCGCTGGTGGCGCCCTTATGCCAGAGCTCGCCCCGGGAACGGCTGAAGTACCAGGCCTCGCCGGTCTCCAGGGTCAGCCGCAGGGCCTCGGCGTTCATCCAGGCCACCATCAGCACCTCACCGCTGTCGGCATGGGTCGCCACCGCGCAGATCAGGCCGTCGGCGTCGAACCGCGGGGTGAGCGCCGCGCCGTGTTCGAGCGCGTGTTTCGGGTCCGGGGTCGCTGTGGGGGTCATGGACGGCATATTCCGTGGAGCCGGGCGCGTCGCCACCGAGGCCGCCCGCCTAACGCCTGTTGACGAAATCCAGGAACCGCTGGCGCAGGGTCGGGTCGGTCTTGAACACGCCAGTGAACTGGGTGGTGATGGTGGTGACGTGGCGGTGGTGCACCCCGCGGGTGGTCATGCACTGGTGCGCCGCATCGATCAGCACCGCCACCCCCGCCGGGCGCAGGCTGTCGGTGATCGCGTCGGCGATCTGCTGGGTCATGGTCTCCTGGGTCTGCAGGCGACGGGCGAAGATCTCCACCACCCGGGCGATCTTGGAGATCCCCACCACCCGGTTGGTCGGCATGTAGGCCACATAGGCCTTGCCCAGGAACGGGGCCATGTGGTGCTCGCAGTGGCTCTCCACCTCGATTTCGCGCAGCATGACGATGTCGTCATAGCCCTGCACGTCCTCGAAGGTGCGCGACAGCTCCTTGGCCGGATCGGCGTCATAGCCCTCGAACCATTCGGCATAGGCGTCGACCACGCGCTTGGGGGTGTCGATGACCCCCTCGCGGCGCGGATCGTCGCCGGCCCAGGCGATCAGGGTGCGCACGGCGGCCATGGCCTCCTCGCGGGTGGGGCGGTTCATGGGCTCAAGGTCGGCGTCTGCGGACCCGACCAAGGTGCGGTCGCGGGCGATGGCGTCCATGTGCGAGCGTTTTTCTTTCCCGGGCCGAGTTGCGCCGGGACGACGGTCCCGGAAATGACGCGTGTCACCCGTCTGCGCAGGGCATGCTCAAGGGGCCGCAACCCCCGTGGCCTCCCTGCGCGGCGCTCTGTATATGGGGCGAAGGCCAATTCCGGCAACCCGTTACTCAGCTTAAGCGCCGCCATGACTTTGACTCTCTACGACACCATGGCCCGCGAGAAGCGGCCTTTCGCCCCGCGCGACCCGGCGCGGGTGACCATGTATGTCTGCGGCCCGACGGTCTACAACTACAGCCACATCGGCAATTTCCGGCCGGTGGTGGTGTTCGACGTGCTGTTCCGCCTGCTGCGCGCCCGCTACGGCGAGACGGCCGTGGTCTATGCGGCCAACATCACCGACGTGGATGACAAGATCAACGCCAAGGCTCAGGCCGAGGGCGTGCCGATCGCCCAGGTCACCGACCGCTACCTGGCCGCCTATAACGCCGACATGGACGCCCTGGGCGCGCTGAGGCCCACCCTGCAGCCCCGGGTCACCGAGACCATGGACGCCATCGTGGCGATGATCGCCGCCCTGGTCGCCAACGGCTCCGCCTATGCCGCCGAGGGCCATGCGCTGTTCAACACCCAGGCCTATCCTGACTATGGCAAGCTCTCGCGCCATCCCATGGACGACATGATCGCCGGCGCGCGGGTGGATGTGGCTCCCTACAAGCGCCACCCGGCCGACTTCGTGCTGTGGAAACCGTCCAAACCCGGCGAGCCCGAATGGGAGAGCCCCTGGGGCGCTGGCCGACCCGGCTGGCACATCGAGTGCTCGGCGATGATCGAGCAGGCGCTGGGCCTGCCCATCGACATCCACGGCGGCGGCGTCGATCTGATCTTTCCGCACCATGAGAACGAGATGGCCCAGGGGCTCTGCGCCAGCCATGCGACGGAATACGCCCGCTATTGGGTCCACAACGGCTTCCTGAATTTCGGCGACGAGAAAATGTCCAAGAGCCTGGGCAATGTGGCGCTGGCCCATGACCTGGTGAAACAGGTCCCCGGCGAGGCGCTGCGCTGGGCGCTGCTGGTAGGCCACTATCGCGCGCCGCTGGAGTGGACCGGCGACCTGATCGAGCAGTCGCGCCGCTCCCTGGACCGTCTGTACGGCGCCCTGCGCCGCGCCCAGGACGTGGCGGCTGCCGCGACGCAGCCCTCGGCGAGGTTTCTGGCGGCGATCGAGGACGACCTCAACACCCCCCAGGCGATGGCTGAGCTGTTCGCCCTGGCCTCGGAGTTGGAGACCGGCGACGCCGCCGCCCGCGCCCGGGCCAAGGGCGAGCTGCTGGCCGGCGGCGGCCTGCTGGGCGTCCTGCAGGCCGATCCCGAGGCCTGGTTCCAGGGCGGCGCCGACGCGGGTCTGAAGGGGCGCATCGACGCCCTGATCGCCGAGCGGGTGACCGCCCGCCAGGCCAAGGATTTCGCCCGCGCCGACGCCATCCGCGCCGAACTCACCGCGCTGAATGTCGAGGTCATGGACAACCCCACCGGCGCCACCTGGCGCATCCGGGAGCCGGGCGGATGAGCGGCGGCCCGGAATTCTACAACCGCCGCAAGGGCTTCGAGTTCAAGGCGTCCTCCGGTCCGTTGGGCCTGAAGATCGAGAACCGGGTTGGCGTCCAGGCCCCGCCGGCGATCGTCTGGGAGATTCTCCATGACCTGGCCGCCTGGCCGGAATGGAACCCCATCTACCCCGAAACCGCCGGCGAGGTGCGGATCGGCCAGGTGGTCACCCTCACCCGCGCCCTGCCGGACCAGCCGCCCGAGCCATTGCAGGCCACGGTGATCGACTGGACGCCGGACGAACTGCTGCATCTGAAGCGCACCGCCCTGCGCGGCCTGGTGGCAGTGACCCACTATTGGGAGATCGACACCCTGGACCAGGAGGACTGCTGCGCCTTCTCCAACGGCGAACTCTATCTGGGCTGGCTGGGGCCCAGCGTCGGGCGGCGCATCCGCCGCTCCCTGCGCAAGGGGGTCACCGCGGTGGGGGCGGCCATGAAGGCCCGCGCCGAGGCCCTGTGGCGCGAACGGCGCGGCGCGCCTACATCTGCGCCATGATCGACGACCTCTATTCCGGCCGGCTGCTGGCCCTGGCGGCCAACCTGCCCCACCTGGGGCGACTGGCCCACCCCGACGGCAGCGCCGAGAAGGTGTCGAAGCTGTGCGGCAGCCGGGTGGTCGTCGATGTGCGGATCGACGGGGGCAAGGTGGTGGATTTCGCCCAGGACGTTAAGGCCTGCGCGCTGGGCCAGGCTTCGGCCGCGGTGCTGGGCGCGGCCATCCTCGGCGCCGATCTGGCCGAGATCGAAGCGGCGCGCGACGGCTTCCGATCCATGCTGAAGGACGGGTCTGCCCCCCCCGCCGGACGCTTTGCGGATATCGCCATGCTCGCCCCCGTGAAAGCCTATCCCGCCCGTCATGCCTCAACCCTGCTGGCGTTCGAGGCGGCGGCCGAGGCGGTCCGCAAGGCCATGGTCCGAACCCGTCCCGCCGGCGCGGCTTGATCGTCCGGTCCCCACAGCGTAATCGCTGCGACTGACTCCAGGTCCAAGAGCCGGCATGACCTTCTACCAATCCTGCGTCAGGGGCGCGCTTCGCGCCTACAAGCTGACGCTCTCGCCCCTGATCGGGCGCCAGTGCCGGTATCTGCCGACCTGTTCGGAGTATGCTGCCGCGGCGCTGATCGACCACGGCCCGGTGCGCGGCGCATGGCTCGCCGCCCGTCGGCTGTGCCGCTGCAACCCGCTGGGCGGTTCGGGTTACGACCCCCCGCCGCCGGCGCGGACCTGGACCTGTGAAACATGATTGAACTTATTTTCCCTGACGACTCCAAGCGCCCCTTCGACCCGGGCGTCACCGGCCGCGAGGTCGCCGCCTCCATCGCCAAGTCGCTGGAGAAGCGCGCCGTGCTGGTGAAGCTGGATGGCCGCCTGCTGGACCTGGACCGGGCGCTGCCGAACGGCGGCCGTTTCGAGATCCTGACCCGCGACAGCCCCGAGGTTCTGGAGACCATCCGCCACGACGCCTCCCACATCATGGCCGAGGCGGTGCAGGAGCTGTTCCCCGGAACCCAGGTGACCATAGGCCCGGCCATCGAGGACGGCTTCTACTACGACTTCGCCCGGGAAGAGCCGTTCAGCCTCGACGACCTGCCGAGGATCGAGCAGCGCATGCGCGAGATCGTCGATCGCGACGAGGCGATCCGCCGGGAGGTCTGGGACCGCGACGACGCCATCGCCCACTTCCAGTCCATCGGCGAGGCCTACAAGGCCGAGATCGTCGCCGACCTGCCCCTGGGCGAGGAGATCAGCGTCTACCGCCAGGGAGCCTGGAAGGACCTCTGCCTGGGGCCGCACCTGCCGTCCACCAAGGCGGTGGGCAAGGCGTTCAAGCTCACCAAGCTGGCCGGCGCCTACTGGCGCGGCGACCACCGCAACCCCCAGCTCCAGCGCATCTATGGCACCGCCTGGGCCAGCGACGCCGACCTGGAGGCCTACCTCACGCGCATCGAAGAGGCCGAAAAGCGCGACCACCGCAAGTTGGGCGCGGCCATGGACCTGTTCCACATGCAGGAAGAGGGCAAGGGGATGGTGTTCTGGCATCCCAAGGGCTGGACCCTCTACCGCACCCTGCAGAACTATGTCCGCCGGCGGATGGAGGCGGAGGGCTACGTGGAGGTGAAGACCCCACAGGTGCTGGACTATTCCCTGTGGGAACAGTCGGGCCATGCGGAGAAGTTCGCCGCCAACATGTTCGTCTGCGAGACCGATGAGGGCGAGAAACTGGCGCTCAAGCCGATGAACTGTCCCGGCCATCTGCAGATCTTCAACCATGGCCAGCGCTCCTACCGCGAGCTGCCGATCCGCATGGCCGAGTTTGACGGCCTGCACCGCTACGAGAGCTCAGGCTCGCTGCACGGCCTGCTGCGCGTGCGCGGTCTGGCCCAGGACGACGCCCACATCTTCTGCCGGGAGGATCAGATCGAGGCCGAGGCGCGGGCGTTCGTCGAACTGCTGCAGGCGGTGTACCGCGACCTGGACGTGGAACTGCACTCGGTGAAGCTGGCGTTGCGGCCCGACCTGCGCTTCGGCACCGACGAGATCTGGACCGTCGCCGAGGACACCCTGGAGCGCGCCGCCAACGCCGCCGGGGTCGCGGTGGAGCGGATCGAGAACGAGGGCGCCTTCTACGGCCCCAAGCTGGAGTTCCACCTGCGCGACGCCATCGGCCGCACCTGGCAATGCGGCACCCTGCAGCTCGACTATGTCCTGCCCGACCGGATGGATGCGTCCTATGTGGGCGAGGATGGCGCCAAGCACCGGCCGGTGATGCTGCACCGGGCGATCCTGGGTTCGCTGGAACGCTTCCTGGGGGTGCTCATCGAGCACCATGCCGGCGCCTTCCCCCTGTGGCTGGCGCCGGTGCAGGTGGTGGTGGCGACGATCACCTCCGACGCCGACGACTACGCCCTGGCCGTGGTCGAGGCGTTGCGCAAGGCGGGACTTCGCGTCGAAAGCGATTTGCGCAATGAAAAAATCAACTACAAGGTGCGTGAGCATAGTCTGACCAAGACCCCGGTGATCGCCGTGGTCGGCCGGCGCGAGGCCGAGGAGGGCAAGGTGGCCCTGCGTCGCTTCGGGTCGGATCGCCAGGAGGTTTTGAGCTTGAACGAGGCGGTAAGATTACTTGCCATGCAGGCCGCACCGCCCGATCTTGCGATTCACGCCAGAGGCGAGGACCGCTCGCCTCTTGAGACCACCGGCGCCGTGGAGGCTGGATGAAAGGTATCGTCGCCCCAATCGTCGCCGCGGAATCCGCGCAGCTCGCCGCCTTCCTGAAGCCGCGCCGCCGGGTGTCGGTGGTGATGGTGGTCTACATGACCGGCGAGGCCTTGGAGCAGAGCATCGATTGCGTGCTGGCCGACCCGCTGGTCGACGAGTTCGTCATCGTCGACAACGGCTCCAGCCGGTCGGATACGGTGCGGCTCAACAGCCTGGTGGATCGCGACGACCGGGTGGTGCTGCTGGGCGGCCATGGCAACGTGGGGTTCGCCCGGGGGGCCAATCTGGGCGCGCGCCGCGCCACCGGCGAAGTGCTGGTGTTCCTCAATCCCGACGCCTTTCTGCAGCCGGGCTGCATCGCCGAGCTGGCCCGGGCCATCGAGGACCGGCCGACGCCCTGCATCGTCGGCGGCCGGGTGCTCAACGCCGACCGCACCGAGCAGCGCGGCGCCCGCCGGGGCGAGATCACCCCGATGTCGGCGCTGATGTCCTTGAGCCGCCTGGCCCAGCGCGCGCCCGCCTGGCGCCGGTTCGAGGTGCATCTGGAGAGCGATGCGCTTCCGGAGCAGGTGGCCGAGGTGCCGACCATTTCCGGCGCCTGCTTCTGCATGCGCCGCCAGGACTTCGACGCCGTCAACGGTTTCGATGAGGGCTATTTTCTGCATGTGGAGGACGTGGACCTCTGCTGGCGGGTGCGCCGCCAGGGCGGGGTGGTGCTGTTCCATCCCAGGGCCGAGGTGATCCACCTGGGCCACACCAGCCGGGTCAGCCCTCTGCGGGTGGAGCTGCACAAGGGCCTGGGTCTCGCCCGCTATTTCCGCAAGCGGGCGGGGAACCTGTCGGAGCGCGTGGCGGCCTGGCTGCTGACGCCGCTGATCGTCTGCACCGCCGTGGCCCGCCCGATTGTCGCCGCCTGGCGTTCGGGCGCCTGAAGCCGCTCGCTCAGGCCGCCGTCATCGGAAACACCCCCGCCCGGCTGACCGATGCGGTCGGCGGCTTGCCCAGCAGGGCCGAGACCCAGCGGGCGGTTTCGATCAGCCCGTCCAGGTCATAGCTGGTGGCGTAGCCGGCCCGCTGCAGCATGTAGACCAGGTCCTCGGTGCCGATGTTGCCGGTGGCGTCCGGGGCGAAGGGGCAGCCGCCCAGGCCGCCGCAGCTGGCGTCCAGAATGTCGATCCCGGCCTCGACGCTGGCGTAGGCGTTGGCCAGGCCGGTGTTGCGGGTGTCGTGGAAGTGCATGCGCAGCTTGGCGTCGGGGGCGGCCTTGCGCGCCGCCTCGATGCGGGCGCGCACGGTCCAGGGATCGGCCACCCCGATGGTGTCGGCCAGGGCGATCTCCGGGATCTTCAGCGCCGCGGCGTGACGGACGATGCGCACCAGCTGGTGTTCGGGCACCTCGCCATCGAAGGGACAGCCGAACGCCACCGACACGGTCATCGAGATCGGCGGCCCGCCCTCGGCGGCCTGGCGCGCGGCGATGGCGCTGAGCGCCGCCAGCTGTTCGTCCACCGAGGCGCCCTGGTTGCGGATGCCGAAGCCGTCGGTGGCGCAGACCACCACATTGGCCTCGTCGCAGCCGGTGGCGACGCAGCGGTCCCAGCCGCGCTCGTTCAGCACCAGGCCGATGCGGGCGCGGCTGGCGGCGGCGGGCAGGCCGGCCATCACCTCCTCGGCCCCGGCCATCTGCGGCACCCGCTTCGGGTTGACGAAACTGGTCACTTCGATGCGCTTGACGCCGGCATCCATCACCCGGGTGATGAAATCGACCTTTTC
>CAXNKO010000031.1:0-9877 GCA_964202685.1 Caulobacterales bacterium | reverse complement strand
GAGATCGTCGCCCCCGACGCCGAACTGAAGCGCGCCCTGGCCCGCTATCTCGGCGGCCTGGTGATGGTGGCGGCCTTCGTCTCGGCCATGGCTGGGGTGCTGGTCTATCTGTCGCTGAACTTCTTCCTGGTGCGCCCCATGCAGCGGATCACCCGGGCCATGGAGCGCTTCCGCGCCGACCCGGACGACCCCGAGGCCCGGGTCGAGCCCTCCGGCCGCCGCGACGAGATCGGCCGCGCCGAGGCGGAGCTGGACCAGATGCAGGCCGACCTGCGCGCGGCCCTGAGTTCCCGCGCCCGGCTGGCGGCCCTGGGCGAGGCGGTAGCCAAGATCAACCACGACCTGCGCAACATGCTCACCAGCGCCCAGATCGCCTCCGAGCGGCTGGCGGCGCTGAAGGACCCCAAGGTCAGCCAGGCGCTGCCCAGGCTGGAGCGGGCGCTGGACCGGGCGGTCAAGCTCGCCACGGACGTGCTGACCTACGGCAAGACCGAGGAGGCGGCGCCGGACGCCCGGCCGATTCCCCTGGCGCCGGCCCTGGAGATCGCCGCGGAGGAGGCCCGGCTGGGGGGCGAAGGCGTGGCCCTCGACGCCGACATCGGCCGCGGCGAGCAGGTGCTGGCCGACCCCGACCAGCTGCACCGCATCCTGGTCAACCTGCTGCGCAACGCCCGCGAGGCCATCGAGCAGCAGACCGGCCGCGCGGCGCCGGGGGCCGTGCGCGTCAGCCTGATACGGGAAGCCAGCGCCAGCCTGCTGCGATTCGCCGACAATGGGCCGGGGGTCTCGGTCCGCGCGCGGGAGCGGCTGTTCCAGCCCTTCGCCGGCTCCACCCGCGCCGGCGGCGCGGGCCTGGGCCTGGCCATCGCCCGGGAACTGGCCCAGGGCCATGGGGGCGACCTGACCCTGGTGGAGTCCGGCGAGGCCGGCACGGTGTTCGAGCTGCGTCTGCCCGGCGCGCCGCCCCGGCTGCCGGCGCGGCGCGGGCGCAGGCCGGCGGCGGAGTAGGCCTCAGCCGGAGATCGCCGCGGCGTCGCGGTCGCCGGTGCGGATGCGCATGGCCTGCTGCAGGTCGAGGACGAAGACCTTGCCGTCGCCGATCTTGCCGGTGTTGGCGGTCCGCGCCACCGCCTCCACCACCGCCTCGGCGATGTCGTCGGGGACGGCGATTTCCAGCTTGACCTTGGGCAGCAGCTTCACCTCGTATTCCGCCCCCCGATAGACCTCGGTCTTGCCCCGCTGGCGGCCATAGCCGCGCACCTCGGTGACGGTGAGGCCGGACGCGCCTGCCTCGGTGACCGCCTCAAGCACGGCGTCGAGGCGGCTCGGCTTGATCACAGCAACGATCATCTTCATGGCGCATCATCTCCGTGAGGTCTGCGGACCCCCAAGCTAAGGCGTTCGCCGCCACTGTCCAATAGGCCGTCGCGCTTTGCATCGACCGAAGTCCGCGAAACCGGCGATCCCCCCGCCGGCGCCGGGGCCAGCGCCGGCCTCAAAACCCGGGCGCGCACTGGATGACCCTTCGGCTTGACGGCGAAGGTCTGTTTCACCGCCTCCATCAGCATCAGGCCGGCGAAGCCGGGCCACAGGCGTGAGCCGACCTGTTCGAAGGCCTCGGCCCACCGCGCGGTCAGGGCGATGGGCGGAACATAGAGAGCGCGGGTCCAGCCGGACGGCTCCAGCTCCGCCTCGCGCAGCAGTTCGCCCAGCTGGCGGCGGCTGACGGGGCGGCCATGGCCGAAGGGCGTCGACTCGGCGTTGCCCCAGACCCCGTTGCGCGCCGCCACGACGATGATCGTCCGGCCCGAGGGCGCCAGCACCCGCCAGACCTCCTTCAACAGGGCCCGGGGATCGGGGCTCTCCTCCAGGGCGTGGACGGCGAGGATTCGGTCGAACAGGGCGTTGGCGAACGGCAGGCCGTCCTCGGCGGCCAGGCAGGCGCGGTTGGGTCCGTCCAGCGGCCAGACCTCCACCCCCTGCTGGGCGGGCATGGCTGCCACCACCCGCCGGGCGGCCGGACCCATAGGACCCAGGAACGGCGTGGCGTAGCCCAGGCCGAGGATATCCAGGCTGCGCGCGTCGCCCCAGCTCTCCACCACCTTGCGGGTCACCATCTCGCGCGCCGCCCGGCCCAGGTCGGAGGCGTAGAACTGGCGAAGCTCGAGGACGTCGCGGCGCATGGTGTATAAGGGGAATGCTCGACTCCGCGCCGGGCGCAACCTAAATCGCCGAATTCCTGTTCCAGAGACCGAGGAGACGGCCATGCCGCTCGACGTCCACCAGTTCCCGTGCCTGTCCGACAACTACGGATTCCTGATCCGCGACCGGGCCAGCGGCCTGGCCGCCTGCATCGACACCCCCGACGCCAAGGCGATCCTGGCCGAGCTGGACAAGCTCGGATGGAAGCTGGCGATGATCCTCAACACCCACTGGCACCCCGACCACGCCGGCGGCAACGCCGAGATCCAGGCTGCAACCGGCGCCACCTCGGTGGGCCCCCCGGAGGTGGAGCGGCTGGTCGCCGTGGACCGCAAGGTCGCCGACGACGACCTGGTCACGCTGGGTGAGACCCGCTTCCGGGTGATCGACACCGGCGGCCACACCCTGGGCCACATCGCCTATCATGACGCCGACGACGATATCGCCTTCGTCGGCGACACCTTGTTCGCCTTGGGATGCGGTCGCCTGTTCGAGGGTGACGCCGAACAGATGTGGGCCAGTCTGCAGCGCCTCGCCGCCCTGCCCGACGAGACCAGGGTCTATTGCGCCCACGAATATACCGCCGCCAACGCCCGCTTCGCGCTCTCAGTGGATGACGACCCGGCGCTCAAGGCCCGGGCCGCGGCGGTGTTCGCCGCCCGCGAGCGCGGCGAACCCACCGTGCCCACCACCATCGCCGCGGAAAAGGCCACCAACCCGTTCCTGCGCGCCCCCAGGCTGGCGGCCCGAGTCGGCGCCGCCGGGCGGCCGGATTTCGAGGCCTTCGGCGCAGTGCGCGCCGCCAAGGACGGCTTCAAGGGCTGAGGCCTATTTCATCGCCGCGGCGATGAGGCGTTCCGAGGAGGGGCGGCCGCCATAGCCGTCCTTCGGCGTGACGGTGATCTGCAGGGTCCCCTGACGCACCGATGCGCCGGTCTTGCGGCCTTCCATGAGCGTGACCTTGCTGAACCTGGCCAGGGCGGCCTGCCCCTTTGGCCGCCGGGCGAGGCGCACCAGCGCCTCCGCCGCGACGATGGCGGAATCGGCGATCAGGGCGGAGGACTCAGGCGCGGCCTCGGCCTCGAACTTGATCGTCCGCCTAGCCGCCCGGCTGGCGCGTGCGCTGGCCTGCAGCAGACGCTCGGCCAGGGCTTGCGGCCCTATCGCCGACAGCCGCAGCGGCGGGCCGGCCCCCGACAGCGACACCGCCGACCCCGCCGGCTGGGCTTCCGTGAACAGGGTGACGCCCCCCAGGCGCGTGGTCCTGAGCACAGTTCTGCCAAGATCGTTCTTGTATATGACGTCGCCGCGCGGCGCCTGCTGCGACGACAGCGCCCAGACCTCCGGGCTGTTGTCGAATTTCAGCAACGGCCGGCGCTGACTGCGGTCGAGGACGAAGCTCTGCCCGTTCTCGGACATGTAGCGGGCGACCAGCGGCGCGTTCGGGGTCCGGCGTTCGGCCGAGGGCTTGGGGCCGAACAACCCTTCGCGCAGGCTGTCGGGCGCCGCCGTCGCCAGGGTGGGCAGACAGGTCGCCGCAAGGAAGGCCGCGCTCAGGATCGCCTTCAGGAACGCGGATCTCTCGCTCGCCATGGCTCCATTGGTGATGGCTTTGGAGTGGGGCGGATTTTGGACCCCGCCCCGCCGCGGAACAGAGCGTGACAGCTTCGCACAGATGAGGGTTGAAGCGCGCGTCACGCGCGACACATTTGAAGATAGGCCCCTTCCGACCGTTTCAGGCGCCGCCGCCCGAACCGGAAAGACGCTAGCCGGCCATGAACTGACCGCCGTTGAGCGTCAGTGTCGAGCCGGTGACGAAAGCGGCGCGCTCGCCGGACAGGAACGCGACCATATCGGCGATTTCCTCGCCGCGGCCAAGCCGTCCCACCGGGATCTGGGCGATAATTCCCTCCAGCACCTTTTCCGGCACGGCGTGGACCATGTCGGTGTCGATATAGCCCGGACAGATGCAGTTCACCGTCACCCCCTTGCGGGCGTTCTCCAGCGCCAGCGCCTTGGTGAACCCGATCACCCCGGCCTTGGAGGCGGAATAGTTGGTCTGGCCCGCCTGACCCTTCTGGCCGTTGATGGAGGAGATGTTGATGATCCGGCCCCATTCGCGTTCGCGCATGCCTTCAATGACCTGACGGGTCATGTTGTACACGGAATCCATATTGACCCGGATCACTTCCGACCACTGTTCCGGCGTCATTCTGTGGAAGGCGACGTCGCGAGTGATGCCGGCGTTGTTGACCAGCACGTCGATGGGCCCAAGTTCCTGGGTCACCGCCTCCATCGCGCGCCGGCAATCCTCGAAGCTGCCGACATTACCCTTGACCACCATCACGCCCAGGTCCCTGGCGCAGGCGGCCGCGGCCTCCTCGTTGCCGGAGTAGCCGGCGGCGACCTTCAGTCCGTCGGCGGACAACCGCTCGCAGATCGCATGGCCGATGCCTCGGGTTCCGCCGGTGATAAACGCCACACGCGCCATTTCGAGCCTCCCGCGCTCACGCGCCGGTCAATCGACCCGGCGCCAGGTTCAGACTGCCTCGACGCACATGGCTACGCCCATGCCGCCGCCGACGCAAAGGGTGGCGAGGCCCTTGGCCGCGCCGGACCGCTGCATTTCGTGCAACAAGGTGGTCAGAATTCGGGCGCCCGAGGCGCCGATGGGGTGGCCGATGGCGATGGCGCCGCCATTGACGTTCACCTTGGCCGGATCGAGGCCCAGGTCGCGGACCACGCAGATCGACTGGGCGGCGAAGGCCTCGTTGGATTCGATCAGGTCCAGGTCGGCAACTGACCAGCCGGCCTTTTCCAGCGCCTTGCGGCTGGCCGGGATCGGTCCGGTGCCCATGATCGCCGGGTCGACGCCGGCCTGGGCCCAGGCGGCGATGCGGGCCAGAGGCCTGAGGCCGCGACGGGCGGCCTCGGCGGCGGTCATCAGCACCAGGGCCGCGGCGCCGTCATTGATGCCCGAGGCATTGCCGGCGGTGACGGAGCCGTCCTTGGTGAAGGCCGGCCGCAGACCCGCCAGGCTGTCCAGGGTCGCCCCATGGCGGATGTATTCGTCCTGATCGACCACCACGTCGCCCTTGCGGCCCTTGAGGGTCACGGCGGCGATCTCGCCGGCGAACCGGCCGGCCTTCTGGGCGGCCTCGGCGCGGTTCTGGCTCTCCACGGCGAAGCGGTCCTGGTCGTCGCGGGTGATCTGCCAGCGGGCGGCGATGTTCTCGGCGGTCTGGCCCATGTGATAGCCGTGGAAGGCGTCCCAAAGCCCGTCCTTGATCAGGGTGTCCTGAAAGCCCAGGTCGCCCATCTTCTGGCCGTTGCGCAGGTGGGCGGCGTGGGGCGACTGGCTCATGCTCTCCTGGCCGCCGGCGACCACGATCCGGGCCGAGCCGTCGGAGATCTGCTGGGCGGCCAGCGCCACGGCCCGCAGCCCCGAGCCACAGAGCTGATTTAAGCTCCAGGCCGGGGACTCCACCGGGATGCCGGCGTTCACCGAGGCCTGGCGCGCAGGGCCCTGTCCAGCGCCGGCCTGCAGCACCTGACCCAGGATCACCTCATCCACGTCGGCCGCCGCGACGCCGGCCCGCGCCAGGGCGGCGGTGATGGCCACCCGGCCAAGCTCCGACGCCGACACGGCCGCCAGCGCCCCGTTGAACGAGCCCACCGGCGTGCGGGCGGCGGAAACGATGACGATCTCGCTCATGCGGAACTCCTTTGGCGATCTTCTCGCCTCTATTCCCCCGGGAGGCGATTTCGGCAAGCCCCCGGGGCCGGCTGGAACGTTGAATCAACTCCGATTTGCCATTGTGCTCGCATCCGCGATACTGCGCTGCGCAATACGGGCTCACCCAGGCCCCGGCCGCGGGTGGAAAAAGGACGCCATATGAGCGACGCCAAGGACAAGACCGCCGGGCCCGCCGCCAAGCGGGTGGTGATCAAGAAGTATGCGAACCGGCGGCTCTACAACACCGCGTCGAGTTCCTACGTCACCCTCGAACACCTGTCGGAGATGGTGAAACAGGGGGTCGACTTCGTGGTCTATGACGCCAAGACCAACGAGGACATCACCCGCTCGGTGCTGACCCAAATCATCTTCGAGGAGGAGAGCCAGGGCCAGAGCCTGCTGCCGATCCAGTTCCTGCGCCAGCTGATCGGCTTCTACGGCAACTCCATGCAGTCGGTGCTGCCCAGCTTCCTGGAGCTGTCCCTGGCCAGCTTCACCCAGCAGCAGGAGCGCATGCGCGGCCAGCTTGGAACCCTGGGGGCCGTTCCCGGGGTCGGCCCCTTCGACGAGCAGATCCGCCAGAACATCGCCCTGTTCGACCGGGCCATGAAAATGTTCTCGCCCTTCGCCTATGGCCGGCCGGAAGACGCCCGGCCCGAACCGCCGCCCCCGGAACCGGCCGCCGCCAGCGACGACGCGCTCGCCGACCTGCGCCGGCGCATGGAGGAGATGCAGGCCCAGATCGAGAAACTGGCCAAGCGCTGAACGAGAGTCTTTTAACGAAATTCGGGCAGGATCGGACGTCATGACCTCGCCCATCGACCCCATACGCCGCGCTGGCGGACCCCGCCGCGTCGAGGCCTCCAAGGTCCACCCGGCCGAGCGGGCCTATCGATCCGCCGACCGCAATCTGCCGGTGGTCCTGGAAGGCGAGCCCGCGGCCGAGCCGCCGCCCCCGCCCGCCGCCCCACGTCCCGCCGCGGCGGCCTTCGCCGCGCAGCTGATGGGTCAGGAGGGCCAGAAACGCGGCCTGCGGGGCGGCCCCCCCACCCTCGACGCCGCCAAGTCCAGCTACATCCGCACCCAGTGGTCGGGGACCGGCGACCGCCGCTCGCGGTCCGGGCGCGGCGCCAAGACGGAAATCTGAGACCCGGCGAAATCTGCCGAGGGACCACCCAGCGCCCTTCCCACCCAAAGAGGCGACCCGTTTCACACCCTTGAACGGGCCGCCGCCGCTGGCGCCCATCTTGCTTAACCGCTGGTGAATCCCCTCCAGCGCGGACCCCGCCATGCTGCTGTTCGTCTACCGGTTCATCGAGGTCGCGGTGGTGGCGCTGATCTTCACCGCCTTCACCTGACCTCAGTGCTCGCCGCCGCTGAAATCCATGTCGCGGCGGGCCGAGACAATGGTGACGATGAAACCCGCCAGGACGTCCAGCAGCACCATCAGGGTGATCAGGAAAAACGTCGAGGTGGCGAAGGCCGGGGCCAGCAGGAACTCCACCAGGCAGATGATGAACAACAGCATCGACAGGGCGTGATTGACGATGGCGATGCCGCGGCTGGTGGTGGACTTGATCAGCTCCACGAACAGCACCAGCAGCGACGCCGCCAGCAACAGATCGCCGGTGGCGACCACCCAGTCGATCTGCGAGGTCATCTTCACCGAGAACAACGGCTGGCCCATGCGCCCCTGGGCGTCTACCGCCGCGAAACCGCCTTGCAGCGACATGGCCAGCAGATTGTAGATCAGCACCGGCAGCGACAGCAGCGGTATGGCGGCGAACATTGCGGACTCCCCAATGCCCTTTGATCGGCGGCCAGTTAGGCTGAGCCGGTTCGCCCCGCGCGGCAAGCCGCCCGATCAGAGCTCTTCGATGGGCCCCGGGTCGCGGCTGCGCGACGCCAGCCACATCACCCCGGTCAGGTCCGACAGCGACGCCCAGAGGCGGCCGAGGTTGGTGTATTTCGACCGCCCGGTCCGGCGCGGACGATGGCTCACCGCCACGAAGGCCACCCGATAGCCCTCGCGCAGCATCAGCGCCGGCAGGTAGCGGTGGATGTGGTCGAAGTACGGCAGACGCAGGAAGGCTTCGCGGCGGAACGCCTTCAACCCGCAGCCGGTATCCACGGCCTGGTCGGCGAGCAGGCGGCGGCGCACGCCGTTGGCGATCCGCGAGGCCAGTTTCTTGGGGCCGGAGTCCTGGCGCTTGACCCGCTCGCCGCCGACCATCCCCAGGTCCAGCGGCCCAGCCGCCAGGGCCTCCACCAGCCGTGGCGCGTCGGCCGGGTCGTTCTGGCCGTCGCCGTCCAGGGTGACGATCACCGCGCCCCGCGCCGCCAGCACGCCGGTGCGGATCGCCCGGCTCTGACCGGCGTTGACCCGGTGGCCGAGTACGCGCAGCTGCGGGATCTCCGCCCCCAGCGCCACAAGCGCCGCCCGGGTGCCGTCGCGGCTGGCGTCGTCCACGAACAGGATCTCGAAGGCGCGGCCGGCGAAGGCCGCGGCGATCTCGCGGGCCAGGGGCGCCGCGGCGCCCTCCTCGTCGAACACGGGGACGACCACGGATATTTCGGGCGGCGCGGCAAGCTCTCGGACCATGATCCCTGCTTAGCGGAAAAGTCGGCGGGCGGAAGGATCGTGCTATCAAGCGATTCATGACGCGGAACGCCTTCCTCGAGCGCTGGGGTCAGGGATGGCGCGGGCCGGCGCTGGCGGCGCTGATCGCCTTCGCGGCCGGCGCGCCGGGGCTGGTGGCCGTGCCGCCCCTCGACCGCGACGAATCGCGCTTCGCCCAGGCCACCGCCCAGATGCTGGAGACCGGCGACTTCGTGGTGATCCGCTATCAGGACGCGCCGCGGTTCAAGAAGCCGGTGGGCATCCACTGGCTGCAGGCCGCCAGCGTCGCGGCCTTCTCCGATTCCGCCGCGCGGGAGATCTGGGCCTATCGCATTCCCTCGCTGCTGGGGGCGATGCTAGCGGCGGCGGCCTGCGCCTGGGGGGCGGCGGCCTTCTTCGGCGGGCGCGTCGCGGCGGCGTCCGGGGCGATTCTTGGGGCCAGCCTGCTGCTGTCCACCGAGGCCTTCATCGCCAAGACCGATGCGGTGCTGTGCGGAACCACAACGCTCGCCCTGGCGGCCCTGGCCCATATCTACGCCGCCCGCGACGGGCCGGGCGTGGGGCGGCTGTCGCGGTTGCTGTTCTGGCTCGGACTGTCGCTGGCGATCCTGGTCAAGGGACCGGTGGCGCCGATGATCGTGGCGATTACCGTGACCGGCCTCTGCCTGTGGGACCGCCGCGCCGACTGGGTGGCGGGCCTGGGCTGGGGCTGGGGCCTGATCCTGCTGGCCGCCATCTGCGGACCCTGGGCCGGCGCGGTCACCGTGGCCACAGATGGGGGGTTCTGGAGCGCGGCGATCACCGGCGACCTGGCGCCGAAGCTGACGGGCGCGCACGAATCCCACGGCGCGCCGCTGGGCCTGCACACAGCCTTGGCCCCGCTGCTGTTGTTTCCGGCAACCCTGCTGCTGCCGGCCGCCCTGGGCGTGGCCTGGCGGGGCCGCAACGAGGCGGGGGTGCGGTTCGCCCTCTGCTGGCTGGTCCCGGCCTGGATCGTGTTCGAAGTCCTGCCCACCAAGCTGATCCACTACCCCCTGCCGCTGTACGGCGCCCTGGCCTGGCTGGCGGCGGCGGCCCTGCGCCAGCCCCTGGGCGCGGCGGCGCGCTGGAGCGGCGCGGTGCTGACGGCCGTGGCGGGCCTGGCGCTCGGCGGCGGCGTGGCCTACCTGACCAGGACCCACGGCGATCCTTCCGACGCCCTGGCCGCGGTGCTGGCCGCGGGCCTGATGGGTGCGGCGGGCCTGGCGGGCGCCTATATGCTGGTCCGGCGCCAGACCGACACGGCGCTAGCGCTGGCCCTGGGCCTGGGGATCGCCGGC
>CAXNKO010000030.1:0-10223 GCA_964202685.1 Caulobacterales bacterium | reverse complement strand
AGTTCTGACTGACACGCTCGGACAGCTCTACCGTCATTGCATGAAGGCGACAAAGCAGCTCCACCCGAGCCGTTGGGTCCAGCGTCTCGAAAAACGCCCGGTCCATAGACTTAAGATCGACTGGATCTTTGCGCGACATGCATGGAGGGAATCAAGCCGGGCTGCCGAGCGCCACCAAAAAACACAGGCCGATTCAATCCGTCGCACCAACGCCGCTGGGGGGAGCTGAACGGTTACCCCCCTGCGCGCCGGGCACGCTCAACATGCTGGCGCAGTTCTGCGTGCTGTCGCGGCTGAAGGAGCACGAGAACTCCAACCTGTTCTCAAAGATGCGCGTCTACAACGGCGAGAACCTCAAGGACGTGGACCCCAAGGCCAAGTCCATGCAGGAGTACCGCGACATGGCCGGCGTCGATGAGGGGATGATCGGGGTCTCCACCCGCTCGGCCTTCAAGGTGCTCGCCGAGACCTTCAACTTCGACAACGAGGAGGTGGCCGCCGACCCGGTCCACCTGATGTATGTGATCGAGCGCACCATGCGCCGGGCCCAGTATCCGGAAGCCGTGGAGAAACAGTACCTGGAGTTCATCAAGGGCGAGCTGGCGCCGCGCTACGCCGAGTTCATCGGCGCGGAAATCCAGAAGGCCTATCTGGAGAGTTATGGCGACTACGGCCAGAACCTGTTCGACCGCTACGTGGCCTATGCCGACGCCTGGGTCGAGGACCAGGACTTCAAGGACCCCGACACCGGCGAGCTATTCGACCGCAAGATGCTCGACCAGGAGCTCTCCAAGATCGAGAAGCCGGCCGGCATCGCCAACCCCAAGGACTTCCGCAATGAGGTGGTGAAGTTCTCCCTGCGCGCCCGCGCCGCCCAGGGCGGCAAGAACCCCTCCTGGACCTCCTATGAGAAGATCCGCGACGTGATCGAGAAGCGGATGTTCAGCCAGGTCGAGGACCTACTGCCGGTGATCAGCTTCTCCACCAAGGGCGACAAGGAAGCCGAGAAGAAACACAACGATTTCGTCGAGCGGATGGTGGCCCGCGGCTACACCGCGCGCCAGACCCGCCGGCTGGTGGAATGGTACATGCGGGTGGACAAGGCCGGCTGATCGCCATGCGTATGAATTTCATCGACCGGCGGCTGAATCCCGGCGGCAAGAGCCTGCCCAACCGGCAACGGTTCCTGCGGGTGGCCAAGCAGGCGATCCGGGATCAGGTGGTGCGCTCCATCCGCGACCGGGGCCTCGCTGACGCCGCCGGCCCGCAGGTGGTCGATATCCCCAGGCGCAGGATCGCTGAGCCCCGGCTGCGCCACGCCGCCCCCGGCGGCGACCGCGACCAGGTGTTTCCGGGCAACAAGGAGTATGTGGCCGGCGACACCCTGCCCAAACCCAAGGGCGGCGAGGGCGAGGGCGGCCGCCAGGGCTCCCCCGACGGCGAGGGCGAGGACGACTTCCGCTTCACCCTCACCCGCGACGAGTACCTGGACATCCTGTTCGAGGAGCTGGAGCTGCCGGACCTGGCCAAGCGCAAGCTGAAGCAGATGGAGAGTTCGCGCCCGCGGCGGGCCGGGTTCAGCGTCTCGGGCACGCCCACCAACCTCAATGTGGTGCGCACCATGCGCTCCAGCCTGGCCCGACGAATTTCCCTCGGCCGTCCGAAGCCGGAGGAGATCGCCGCCCTGGCGGAAGAGATCGCCGACCTGGAGTATGCCGAGGCCGCCGGCGCCCTGGTGGGCGAGCGCCTGGTTGATCTGCGCACCCGGCTGGCCGAACTTGAGGCGCGCGGGCGGCGCATCGCCTACATCGACCCGGTCGACCTGCGCTTCAACCGCTTCGAGGCCACGCCCAAGCCGATGGCCCAGGCGGTGATGTTCTGCCTGATGGACGTCTCCGGCTCGATGACCGAGGACATGAAGGACCTGGCCAAGCGGTTCTTCCTGTTGCTGCACATCTTCCTGAACCGCAAATACAAGCACGTGGACGTGGTGTTCATCCGCCACACCACCGAGGCCCGGGAGGTGGACGAGGACACCTTCTTCAACAGCCGCGAGACCGGCGGCACCATCGTCTCCAGCGCCCTGGCCGAAATGCGCCGCATCGTCGCCGAGCGCTATCCGGTCGCCGACTGGAACATCTACGCCGCCCAGGCCTCCGACGGCGACAACTACGCCAGCGACTCGGCGACCTGCCTGCAGCTGCTGACCGAGGAGGTGCTGCCGGTCTGCCAGTACTTCGCCTATGTGGAGGTCTACGACAGCCGCCAGGCGGAAATCTTCCACTCCAGCCTGAACGTCAGCGACCTGTGGAAGGACTACCAGACGGTGCCGCCGGACTTCCCCCACTTCGCCATGAAGCGGGTGTTCTCCAAGGAGGACGTCTACCCCGTGTTCCACCAACTGTTCTCGGAGCAGCGCCAGGCTGCGTGAGGGATGAGGTTCGCAAGACCATGAGCGGCCTGTTGTTCGACACCGGCGAATGGAACTTCGACACCCTGCGGCGCACCTATGACGCCATCGAGGAAATCGCGGTGGGGGAGATGGGGCTCGACCCCTATCCCAACCAGTTGGAGGTGATCTCGTCGGAGCAGATGCTCGACGCCACCTCGTCCATCGGCATGCCGATCTTCTATCACCACTGGAGCTTCGGAAAGAGCTTCGCGCGCCAGGAGACCCTGTACCGCAAGGGCTGGTCGGGCCTGGCCTATGAGATCGTCATCAACTCCAACCCCTGCATCGCCTACATCATGGAAGAGAACACCATGACCATGCAGGCGCTGGTGATCGCCCACGCCGCCTTCGGCCACAACCACTTCTTCAAGAACAACTACCTGTTCAAGGAAGAGACCGACGCCGCCGGCATCCTCGACTACCTGGCCTTCGCCAAGGAGTATGTGGCCCATTGCGAGGAGCGCCACGGGATCGCGGCGGTGGAGCGCATCCTCGACGCCGGCCACGCGCTGATGGACCAGGGGGTGAACCGCTATGGCCGCCGGGCGCGGCTCAGCCTCAGCGCCGAGCGGGCCCGCGCCGAGGCCCGTCAGGCCCATGCCGCCGACAGTTTCAACGACCTGTGGCGCACCCTGCCGGCGGCGCGGACGGAGACGGCGAAATCCCCCGTCGGGCGGCGCGAGATGGACCAGAAGCTGGGCCTGCCGGAGGAGAACCTGCTCTATTTCCTGGAGAAGTTCTCCCCCAAGATGAAGGATTGGGAGCGCGAGCTGCTGCGCATCGTGCGCAACATCGCTCAGTACTTCTATCCTCAGCGGCTGACCAAGGTGATGAACGAGGGCTGCGCCACCTTCGTCCACTACAAGATCATGCACCGGCTGTTCGACAAGGGACTGATCAGCGACGGGGCCATGCTGGAGTTCCTGCACAGCCATTCCTCGGTGGTGTTCCAGCCGGCCTTCGACGATCAGCGTTATTCCGGCCTCAACCCCTATTATCTGGGGTTCGAGATGATGTGCGACATCGAGCGCATCGCCAACGATCCCACCGAGGAGGATCGCGTCTGGTCGCCGGAGGTGGCCGGTTGCGGCGACGCCATGGGCGCCTTGAAGACCGTCTGGGCCAACTTCCGCGACGACAGCTTCATCGCCCAGCACCTGTCGCCGCACCTGATGCGCAAGATGCGGCTGTTCAAGCTGGCCGACCGGGCCGCGGCGCCGGAGTACCGGGTTGACGCCATCCACGACGAGCGCGGCTTCCGCGACGTGCGCCGCACCCTGGCGCGGCAGTACGACCCCGGTCTGCGCGACCCCAACATTCAGGTCACCGGCGCCGACCTGGGCGGCGACCGCCGCCTGGTGCTCACCCACCGCATGCATGACGAGGTGCCCCTGGCCGAGCGCGACGCCATGGCGGTGCTGGGCCATGTGACCGACCTGTGGGGCTTCGAGGTGGAGCTGGTGGGTCTGGGGGGCGAGGACGCCCAGCGCTACCGCTACGAAACCTCCATCGCCGCCGTCGACGCCGCGGCCGCCTGACGGGCGCATTGACGCGGCCGGAGCCGCCGGCGCAGTGTTTGGCCGGCAAACAACAGGCGCCCCCCATGTCCGATTCCGCTGCGGCCACCCGGCCGGTCAACCGCTTCTACCAGGGCTCGGCCCCCAGCGGAGACTACCGCTTCTTCCAGATCGCTTGGGTGGTGGACGACCTGATGGCCGCCTGCCGCAAGTGGGGCCAGGTCTATGGCGTCGGCCCCTTCCACGTCATGCCCATGCGCACCCACACGGTGACCTACCGGGGCCAGGAGGCCAAGTTCGACATGCGCCTGGCGGTGGTGCAGTCCGGCCCGGTGCAACTGGAATTCATCCAGCAGGCCGACGACATGCCCAGCGTCTATCGCGAGATCTACCGGCCGGGCCAGGGTGGCGTGCACCACATGTGCACCATCACACGCGACTTCGACGCCACCCGCGCCCATTATGAGCGCCTGGGCTACCCCTCCATCGCCCAGACCCAGGGGGCCATGCGGGTGGAATATTTCGACACCCAGAAGGACTTCGGCTTCATCACCGAACTGGTGGAGCACAACGAGGGCTTCATCGGCCACCTGGAGAACCACGCCCGGATCTGCGCCGAATGGGACGGCAAGGATCCGATCCGTCTGCTGACGCGGGATGGGTATCGGCTTCCAGAGGATTGAGGCCGGGCGTTCAGAGCAGCTCCACCTCCATCAGGCCCAGGGCCGCGGCGCGCCTGACCAGCCGCCGGTCGAAGCTGCGGAACCCGTCGGGGGCCGAAGCCAGGTGCAGAGCCTCACCCCTGATCGAACGGATGCGGCAGGGATCCGGCCCGAAACAGGATCACCGGGTTCTCGTCATAGTCGCCCATTTCCACGTCGGCGGTGGCGGCGAAAGCCACCACGCCGACCCGCAGCGGCGCCAGCCGCTCGGCCTTGCGGCGCGCCTCCTCGGCGGTCTTGCAGCCCACCTGCTGCTCGGCCTTCAGCGACTTGCCGCGGCCGGCGGTGTAGGCCTGGACGATGTAGACGGTTTCCCTGGCCATGGCCCCTGTGGGCGCTCATTCGAGGGGCCGGTCAAGCGGGCTGAGCCTAATCCTCGAACCGATACGTCGTCCCGTCGCGGACGATCCGGCCCACCGTGGGGGCCGGGAAGTGGGTGCCGAACACCCTGACCGGCCCGTCAGCCAGCTCCGCCAGCACCTTGTGGCGGGTGACGGTGGAGGCGTCGGAGTCATAGTCCACATAGGCGCCCCACTCCGGGTGGGCGATCTGGGCCGGGCTGTGGATCATGTCGCCGGTGATGAAGCCCTGCTCCCCCTGCGACTCGATCATCACGCTCACGTGGCCCGGCGTGTGGCCCGGCGTGGAGACCAGCCGCACTTCCGGGCAGATCACATGGTCCGACGCCACCGGGTCCACCAGCCCGGCGTCGATCACCGGGCGGACCGAATCGGCGAAGATCGCCGCATCGTCCTCGTCGCGGAAGTTGGTCGACCAGTATTCGATCTCCGAGGCCTCCATCAGATAGCGCGCCTTGGGGAAGGTCGGGACCCAGCGGCCGTCCACCAGCCGGGTATTCCAGCCCACATGGTCCACATGCAGATGGGTGCAGAGCACCGTGTCGATCGACTCGCACGGAAAACCCGCCGCCTCGAACCGCTGAAGGAAGTCGGTGTTCAGCTTGTCGCCCATGCCGACGCGGGTCTTGTCATTGCCGACGCAGGTGTCGACCACGATCCGCTTGGTCGGCGTCTCCACCACGAAGGCCTGCACCCACATGATCAGCCGGCCCTTGTCGGTCATGTAGGTGGGCCGCAGCCATTCGATGGCCATCAGTTCCTCGAGCGTGGCGGTGGGAAAGAAGATCCGGCTGGAGGCGATCAGGTCGATCTCCAGTACGGCGGTGATCTTCACCTCGCCAATGGTCCAGGACTGCGGCTTCATGGGGTTTCCTCGGGTTGTGAGTTCAGTCGATGGCCACGGGCGTCGCTTCTCTCGCGCGCTTCGGCGGCCGCATCAACAGCAGCAGGGGCGCGCTCAGCAGGCACAGCACCATCAGCAGCCGGAAATCGTCGAGATAGGCGATCATCATCGCCTGCCGCGTGATCTCGGCGTTGAGCCGGGTCGCGCCCTCCAGGGTCGTCGGATGGAACATCGCCGGCAGGGCCGCGTTCAGGGCCTGATCCTCCGGACTGACCCGGCCCGCCAGCGCCTCGTGCATCGCCCCGGCGTTCAGGAGCGCCACGGCCTGCATGGCCGAAATGCCCACGCTGGCGCCCATGTTGCGCATCAGGTTGAACACCGACGACGCCTCGGCGCGCAGGTCGGTGCTGACGGTGGCGAAGGCCAGCGTGGTCATCGGCACGAAGAACAGACCGGTGGAGAAGCCCTGGATCAGGCCGGTGACCAGGATCATGTGATTATCCATCGTCAGGTCGAAGCCCGCCATCAGCCACAGCCCGTAGGCGCCCACCAGCAGCGCCGCCAGCAGGATCACCCGCTGATCGAACAAGTCGGCCAGCCGCCCGGCGATCATCACCGCGATCCCCATGCCGATGGCCCGGGGCATGTTCAGGAATCCGGCGGTCGTCGGCGGATTGCCCAGCAGGGTCTGGGTCAGCATCGGCAGGATGGCGAAGGACGAGAACATCAATATGCCGGCGAAGAAGGCGAAGATGGCGGCTGTCACCAGATTGCGGTCGCGCAGCAGCGCCGGGTCGAGAAACGGGTTGGCGGACGTGGCGGTATGGACGACGAACACCCAGAAACAGCCCATGGCCACCACGGCGTAGGTCCAGATTTCCGCCGACTGGAACCAGTCCTCCCCCGGTCCGCGGTCGAGCATCAGCTGGATCGCGCCCACCATGACCGCCAGGGCCGTATAGCCCAGGAAATCGAATGGCCTCCGTCGGGCGTCGTCCTTCTTGGGCATGAAGATCAGCACCCCTGCGATCGCCAGCACGCCCAGCGGCAGGTTGATCAGAAAACACCAGCGCCAGGACAGGGTCTCGGTCAACCATCCGCCGAGCATCGGCCCGGCGATCGGGCCCAGCACCGACCCGGTGGACCAGATCGCCATGGCGCGCGCGTGCCGCTCCGGTGGATTGATGTTGAACAGCACCGTCTGGGACAGCGGCATGGTCGCGGCGCCGAACAGGCCCTGCAGCACCCGGAAAAAGACGATCTGCGGCAGGGTCGTGGCGATCCCGCAGGCCATGGAGGCCAGGGTGAAGCCGGTGATCGTGGCCACGATGGTCGCCCGCAGGCCAAACCGCCCCGCCAGCCAGCCGCTGAGCGGCGTGCCCACCGCGGTGGCGACGATATAGGAGGTGAGCACCCAGGTGACCTGGTCCGGCGTCGCCGACAGCGAGCCCTGCATGTGCGGCAGCGAGACGTTCACGATCGTCGAATCGACCGTGTTCATCATCGCCGCCAGCATGATCGAGATGGTGATCGGTCCGCGGTTGGGGAAGACGGCCGTCGCCATTGTCGATCCCCTCCCCCTCGCCGCTCAGTCTGCGGCCACAGGCGCAGCGCCGCCTTGCGCGCCGCCCTGCGGGGCCTGTAGCAGCAGGATCAGCGGCAACACCAGGACGCAGCCGATCAGCAGTATGCGGAAGTCGTTCACATAGGCCGCCATCATCGCCTGGCGGCTGATCTCACCATCCAGCATGAACCGCCCCGCCACGGTCGTCGGATCGTAGGCGGCCGGCAGGGCCGCCGCCAGCGCCTGGTCCTCCGGATTGACCCGGCCGGCCATGGCCTCATGCAGCGCGCGGGTATTGGCCACCGCCTGGGCCTGCAGCATTGCGATGCCGACGCTGGCGCCGATGTTGCGGACCATGTTGAACAGCGCCGAGGCCTCGGCGCGGATATCCGGCGCGACGGTAATGAACGCCAGGGCGGTGATCGGCACAAAGAACATGGCGGTGCCGAACCCCTGCAGGAACCCGGACAGCAGGAGCAGCCTGTCATCCATCATCAGGTCGAACAGGGTCATCATCCAGACCCCGCCCGTGCCGATCAGCAGCGACATCAGCAGCAATAGGCGCAGATCCATCCGGCTCGCCAGCCGCCCGGCGATCACCGCGGCCACCAGCATGCCGAGCCCCCGGGGAAGGTTCATCAGGCCCGCCAGGATCGGCGGATAGCCCATCAGGGTCTGCATGATGATCGGCACCAGGGCCGAGGAGGCGAACATCACCGAGCCGGTGTAGAAGCAGAACAGGCAGCCAGTGATCAGGTTGCGGTTTCGGAACAGGGCCCTGTCGAAGAACGGATGCTCAGCTGTGAGGCTGTGAGCCACATAGACCCAGGCCGAGCCTGCGGCGATCACTGTGTAGGTCCAGATCTCCGGCGACGTGAACCAGTCCTCGCCGGATCCGCGGTCGAGCATGAGTTGCAGGGCGCAGAGGCCCACCGCCAGGGCGCTGAACCCGAGGACGTCGAACGGCCGCCGGCGCGACTCGTCCTCCCTGGGCATGAAGATCATCACCCCGGCCAGGGCCAGGAGGCCGATCGGCAGGTTGATGTAGAAGCACCACCGCCAGGAGAAGGTCTCGGTCAGGTAGCCGCCCAGGATCGGTCCCATGATTGGTCCCAGGAGCGAGCCGGAGGACCAGATGGCCATGGCCTGGGCATGGCGTTCCGGCGGATTGATATTGAACAGCACGGTCTGCGACAGCGGTATCAGCGCCGCGCCGAACAGGCCCTGCAACAATCGGTAGAACACCAGCTCCGCCAGGCCAGTGGCGATCCCGCAGAGCATGGAAGCCAGGGTGAAGCCCGCGATGTTCAGCAGGATCGTATGCTTCAGGCCGATCCGGCCGGCCATCCATCCCGATAGAGGCGTGGCGATGGCCATGGCCACCATGTAGGACGTCAGAAGCCAGGTGATCTGATCCGGCGTCGCCGAAAGACTGCCCTGGATTTGCGGCAGGGCGACGTTGACGATGGTCGAATCCAGCATGGTCATCGACGTGGCCAGCATGATCGACGCGGTGATTGCGACGCGGTTGAGCGGAACTCCGTCGGTCATGCCTGGACCGCCGCCGCCATCAGCGCAACGCCGCCAGCCGGTCGATCTCGCGCCAGAACCCGCGCATGGTGTCCTCGACGATGTCGGCCACCGCCTTGACCTCATGGATCAGGCCGGCGCTCTCGCCCGCCGCGCCGGAGGAATTCACCACATCGCCGCCGACATAGAGGCTGTCGATGACATTGCCGATCGGGCCGCGGTCGGAGCCGGTGGCCATGAGTTCCTCGGTGTGCTGCGTGCGAAGGGAGCGGCCGAACGCCCGGGGCGGCCGGGGGGTCAGTATGGTCCCCGACGGGCCGGCGGCGACGATGGCATCCTTGTAGTTCTGGTGCACGGGGCTTTCCCGGGAGGACACGAAGCGGGTGCCCATGGCCACCCCGTCGGCGCCGAGCGCGAAGGCCGCCGCCAGGCCGCGCCCATCGACGATGCCGCCGGCCGCCACGATGGGGGCGTCGATCTTCTCGCGCACCGCCTGCAGCAGCACCATGGAATGCACCTCGTCCTCGCCACGGATGCCGGCGCTCTCATAGCCCTCGACGATCAGGCCGTCGCAGCCGGCGTCGATGGCCTTCAGCGCCCCCTTCAGGGTGGGTACGGCGTGATAGACGATGACGCCGGCGTCCTTCAGCCGCCGGGCGTAGCGGGTCGGATCGCCGGCCGAGGTGGTGACGAAGTGAATCCCCGCCTCCAGCAGCCAGTCGATGATCGCCGATTCCTCGCTCTCATCCACCTTCAGGAAACGCACCGGCAGATTGACCCCGAACGGCTGGTTGGTGGCGGCCTTGATCGCCGCGAACTCGCGCTTGGTTATGGTCAGGTCCCGCGACGAATTCTCCAGCAGGCCGAAGCCGCCGGCCGCCGACACCGCGCTCACCAACGGCGCACGCGCGATCCAGGTCATCGGCGCCTGCAGGATCGGATAGATCGAGCCGGTGTGGGCGGTCAGGCGATTGCCGGCGATGGCGCGCGGGCGGGCGTCGTCCAATGGCATCCGTGGTTGGCTCCTTTGCCGGCGACCTTGGCCGATCCTCGCACCGGTCGAAAGGGCGCAAGGCGCGCAGGCGCGTCGATTTCTTGGCTGACGGATCGCGCCCTGCGCACACTGGCGCGAGCCGCCCGGTCGCATTACTGATCTCCGATGCTGTCCCAGCGGTCCCGCTATGCGCTGCGCGCGCTGACCTACCTCGCCGCCCGCCCCGCCGCCGGCCCCGCCG
>CAXNKO010000029.1:0-10233 GCA_964202685.1 Caulobacterales bacterium | reverse complement strand
GCCCAATTTCGTCGCCCTCGCGCCAATAGGACGAAATCTGCAGGATCGCCGGTCCGGACAGCCCTCGATGGGTGAACAGCATCGCCTCATCGAAACGCGCCCTGCCGGCACGGGCCGTGACATCGAGCCCCACGCCCGCCAACGGCGCCAAACGCGCGAGCAACCCGGGCTCAAATGTCAGTGGAACCAAGCCCGGGCGGACTTCGACCACCGGCACGCCGAACTGGGCCGCCAACCCATAGCCGAACCCCGTGGCGCCCATTTTGGGAATCGACTTGCCCCCTGTAGCCACGACCAGGGATCGGCAGGTTAGGTTCGCGCCCGCCGAGGTCAGTAAAAATCCGTCGCCAGCACGCTCGATGTTTTCCACCTGAGTGGTGAGGCGCAGCGTCACCCCCGCGGCGCGCATTTCCACCAGCAGCAGATCGACCACCTGCCGCGCCGAACCGTCGCAAAACAGTTGGCCCAGGGTCTTTTCATGCCAGGCGACGCCATGGCGCTGGATCAGCGCGACAATGTCCGCCGGACGATAGCGGCTGAGCGGCGAGATGCAGAAGCCCGGGTTCTGCGATAGGAACGCCATCGGCCGGCTGTCGAGATTGGTTAAGTTGCATCGCCCTCCGCCGGAGATGCGTATCTTTTCGCCCGGCGCACGGGCGTGGTCGGTCACCAGGACGCGGCGGCCCCGCCGCCCCGCCTCGATCGCGCACATCATACCGGCGGCCCCGGCCCCGATCACAATGACGTCGAACGCCTCCGGGATCGCCGCCCTCACGTCAGCGTCGCCCGCGCGAGCTTCAGAGGCACAACAAGAACCAAGCACGGCCCTCCAGTTAGAGACAAAGTCAAGTTGAAATCGATCCGGGCCCCTTCCGCCAGCCTGGAAACAGGTTGTTGGTGATTCCGTAACACCACAAAGCTACGCTGGCTTAAGTTGAGGAGCTTGTCACATGGAAGCCGGCGTCATTTTGACCATCTTGGGCCTTGGCGGCGCCGCCGCCTGCCTTGGAGCCTATGCCTGGGGCTTTATTTTCAAGCCGGCTGCACTTCGCTCACTTCACGTGCTCAGCCTGTTCGCAACGGTTGTCTCCCTATCCCAGCTGACGTTCGTCCTGCGCGATGGATCCCCGCCCGGCGGATCCTTGAACGGCGTTTTTGCGATGCTGTTCCTCTTGCTTGCCGGGATCGCCCAATCCTTGACCGCGCTTCAGGCGCGTCGGACGCACAAGGGCCCAAACGTAAACAGGGCCCAACCTTCGGGTGTCTAGCGAGACGGTCCAGTTCGCGAAGCCTGCACTGAGGACAGATCCTACTGATTCATCGGCGGGCTGTACCCGCTGATCATGTCACTCAGTTCCTCGCGCCGCACAGTGCTCTTGACGTTCAGGCGGGTCAGCACCTCAACCTCGCCGTAGCGGCCGCGCGCCGCTTCGAGCTGATCGCGCCAGGCTCGTCCGGCCAGATTGTCCGTTTCCCCGGCCATCACCACCGTGCGGCCATCCCCAGCCTTCTTGGCGATGACGTAGTTCGCACCCGCGGGCGGCAAGAAGCGGTCCTCGTCCAGCGCTACATAGCGGTAGCGGGCGCCGGACTTCCCGATGAATTCGATCTGTTGGGACAACGCTATCTCTCTGCCTGACGACACGCACTTGGGCCCAAATCGAGGCTGGGCATAGGCATAACCGCTTCAGTTGGGCGAAAGATAGGCGTCATAGCGGTTTCCATGTCACGGTCGCGTGGCCTGCATCGGTTCTTTTCGCGCGTAGTCTGGACAGAAGACGGTCGGCGAAGGCGCGCCACGCTGGTAAGGTGCCCACCGTGGGGGGCTCGACACTATGGCGTGCGCCTTCGCATGAGCTTGGAAGATCGCGCCGAGAAATGGACGAGCCCGCTGAATTCAGCCTGCAAAGGTCAGGCGACAGAGCCATCGCCGTGCTCAGGGGCGACTGGACGGCGGTGACGCTGGGAGTCGCTGGGGAAGGTTTGTCGACGGCGCTTGCCGGCGTGAAAGCCGTCCACTTCGACCTCATGGAAATGGATCGGATGGATACCGCCGGCGCCTTTGCCGTGATCCGCTCGGTCGGCGGCGGCGACACCTTCGAACTTGCCATGGTGACGGCGCGACCCGACACCCAACGCCTGCTGAAGCTCGTCGATGACGCGTATAGGGTGGAACCCGAAAAAATCCACCGCCTGCCCAGCTTTCATCAGCTGACGATCAGGATCGGCAAGGGCGTCGTCGAGCTGATGGCCGATGCCTGGGAGACCATCATCTTCGCCGGGCACCTTCTGGCGGTGATGTGGCTCGCGATCATCCACCCGAAACGAATACGATGGGCGGCCTGCGTGACCCTGGCCGAGCGGGCGGGACTGGACGCCGTCCCGATCGTCGCCGTCACCTCCTTTTTCATCGGGGCCGTGGTCGGGCTGATCGGCGCCGACATGCTCCGCCAATTCGGCGCGGAGGTGTTCGCCGTCGAGCTGATAGGCGTTGCGATCCTGCGCGAGTTCAACATCGTCATCACGGCAGTGCTTCTGGCCGGCCGTTCCGCGTCCAGCTTCGCCGCCGAGATTGGCTCAATGAAGATGAACCAGGAGATTGACGCGATGAAGGTGATGGGCGTCGATCCCTTCGAGGCGCTGGTTTTCCCGAGGTTTGTAGCTCTTCTGATAACCATGCCGCTGCTTACGTTCGTTGCGACCCTGGCGGGCCTGTTTGGCGGAATGATGGTTACCTGGTCCGTGTTGGACCTTGGCCCCGCCTTCTTCCTTCAGCGGCTGGTCGATAACGTTGGCGCGACAAACTTCCTCGTGGGCCTGTCCAAGGCGCCGGTCATGGCAATGATTATCGCTGGCATTGGCTGTAGGCAGGGATTGGAGGTCGGCGGTGATGTTGAGTCGCTTGGCCGGCGGGTGACGGCGGCCGTGGTGCAGGCAATCTTCGCGATCATCCTGATCGATGCGATCTTCGCTCTCATCTACATGGAGGCGAACATTTGACCTTCGATCCCTATGATATTGAACCCGAGGTCGATGAGTACGGGCTCACCACCAAAGGCCCGGCCGTCGAGGTGCAGGGCCTAATGTCGTCTTTCGGAAGCCAGGTCGTACATGAGGGCCTGAACCTCACGCTTCGCCGGGGTGAAATCCTGGGCGTGGTCGGGGGCTCCGGCACTGGTAAATCGGTGCTGCTCAACACTATCATCGGCCTTCGAAAGCCCCAGGCCGGTCTGGTCAAGGTGTTCGGCCAGGACCTTAAGCGAGCCACCACCCGGCGCTGGGCCGTTATCGAGCGCCGCTGGGGTGTATTGTTCCAGCAGGGTGCGCTGTTTTCGAACCTGACCGTCAAGGAGAACGTCGCCGCTCCGATCTTTGAGCACACCAAGCTGACCCGCAAGGAGGTCTGGGAGCTGGCCGACCTCAAGATCGCCCTCGCTGGCCTGGGTCCCGAGGCCGCCGGCCGCAAGCCCTCGGAGCTTTCCGGCGGCATGCGAAAGCGTGCCGGATTGGCGCGGGCGCTGGCCTTGGATCCGGAGTTGCTTTTCCTCGATGAGCCCACCGCCGGCCTGGACCCGATCGGCGCGGCGGCTTTCGATGAATTGATCAAGGACCTGCAGAGCAGCCTGCGGCTGACGGTGCTGATGATCACCCACGACCTGGACACACTTTACGCGATCACCGACCGAGTCGCCGTTCTGGCCGATCGCAAGGTGGTGGTCACCGCCCCGGTGCATGAACTTGAAAAGTCGAACCATCCGTGGATTCAAGAATATTTCTTGGGACCGCGCGGGCGCGCCGCCGGCGGCGAAGTAAAGGTCGCAGCGAAAAACTGATGGAAAAGAACGCCAACTACGCACTGGTCGGCCTGTCGACCCTGATCCTGACGGTGGCGTTGATCGTATTCTTCGCTTGGCTGGCGCGGCTCGCGATCGACCGGGAATACGATATCTACCAGATTATCTTCCAAGGCCCCGTCCGAGGCGTCAGCCAGGGTGGCGAGGTGCACTTCAACGGAATCAAAGTCGGCGAGGTCAAAGCAATTAAGCTCTACGACGCCGACACGACCAAGGTTGTCGCCACTGTCAGCATCACATCGGACGTGCCAGTCCGCCAAGATTCATATGCGACTCTGGAACCTCAAGGAATCACGGGGGTCAGCTTGGTGCAAATCACCGCTGGCACGCAAACGAACAAATTGCTCAAGGATGTGACCCCAAGCGGAAAGGTGCCGACTATCGCCAGCCAGCGCAGCGCCCTATCAGACCTACTCGAGGGGGGCGGAAACGCCGTCGCCCGCGCGATCGAGGCGCTAGACCGGGTGAATCGGGTGCTCTCGGACGAGAACGTCAAGAATTTCTCGGCGACAATCCAAAACATCGAGACCGTCACCGCCGAGTTACGCGACCGCCGGGCCCTGTTCGCGAATGCGGAGGCGTCGCTGAAGAATATCGACATCGCCGCCCAATCGTTCAAGGCGCTTGCCGACAGCGGCAAGGCCCTGATTGATTCAGACGGAAAGCGAACCCTCGCCAATCTGGCCGACGCCGCTAACGAGGCGAAGGGCGCGGCGGCGGACGCTCGCAAGATCATGCAAGCCCTTGAGTCGCCCGCTAACGAATTCGCCTCCAACGGCCTGCCGCAGCTGACCGGGGCGATCATCCAGCTGCAGCAAGCCGCTGAGGCGCTGGAGCGCCTGGTGAATGATATTCAGTCCAGCCCGCAAGGCGCGCTCGGCAAGGCGCCGGCGCAGGAAATAAAGGTGAAGCCATGATCGCCCCCATCGGACTTCGCGTCGCCTTGATTGTGGCCTGCGCCGCAGCATTGGCCGGGTGTATCTCTCTGCTGCCCAAAGCGAAGCCCGCGCAGCTGTACCGCCTCGCAAGCGCCGACGCCGCCGAGGCGAGCGCGGCGCGGGCCAGCGGACCCACATATGGGTTAGTACGTGTCCGCGGTTCCTTCGACCGCGCTGCGTCCGGCGACCGAATCTTAACCGTGGCGGGCGACCAGGTCGCCTTTGTCGCCGAGGCGCGGTGGGTCGCGCCCGCCACGGTTCTGTTTGACGAGGCAGTCTCCCGCGCTTTCGACTTAAACGTCGGTCCCGCGCGTCTGGCGAACCGCGAGGCCGGCCGTTTCGACTACCTGTTGCGTCTCGATGTTCGCGATTTCGCGGCGATCTATGAGAATGGGCGCGACGCCGCGCCGACTGTCGTGGTCCGCCTGCGCGCCTATCTCATCCGCAACCGCGACAGAGCGCTGGTGGGCGATCAGGTATTCGAGGCCCGGGTGAAGACCTACGACAACCGGGTTTCCGCCATTGCAGCAGGCTTCAGCGAGGCCGTGCGCCAAGTGCTATCCAAGCTGGTCGCCTGGACGAACGAGAATGGCGCCGCCACTTAGGAGTCGATCCCGGCGATCCGCTTCGCCGCCGTGACGGTGTTCTGCAGCAGGCAAGCCACGGTCATCAGCCCCACACCGCCAGGCACCGGTGTGATGTGACCGGCGACTAGGCTCACCGCTCTATAGGCCACATCGCCGACCACTTTGGTCTTTCCTGCCGCCGCCTTTTCGGGATCATCGAAGGGAACGCGGTTGATCCCGACGTCAATCACCGTCGCGCCGGGCTTAACCCAATCGGCCTCGATCATCCGCGGCCGACCTACCGCCGCCACCAAGATGTCGGCCTCGCGGCAGACCGCCGGCAAATCCCGAGTTCGCGAATGGGCGATAGTCACCGTGCAATCGGCTTGCAGCAACAGTTGGGCGATCGGGCGGCCCACCAGCACTGACCGTCCGATCACCACGGCGCGTTTGCCGGTAAGATCCCCCAGCGTCGCGCGAAGCATGATCATGCAACCCAACGGCGTACAGGGCACCAACCCCGGCTGGCCGCTCGCCAGGCGGCCGGCATTCACCACATGCAGACCATCGACGTCCTTGTCGGGATCGATCGCCGCCAGCACCGCCTTTTCGTCCAGCCCCTTGGGAAGCGGCAGCTGCACGAGAATTCCGTGTATCCGCGCGTCGCTGTTGAGGGTTGCGATCAGGTCGAGAAGCTCATCCTGGCCCGTCTCGGCGGCAAGGCGGTGCGTTACCGAATGCATTCCCGCCTCGCGCGAGAACTCACCCTTCGAACGGACATAGATCTGGCTGGCGGGGTCATCGCCCACCAACACCACCGCAAGTCCGGGCTGCAGGCCGTATTTCGCGCGCAGTGCGGCGACCTCGACGCCCACCTCGGCGCGCAGCCGCTCGGACAGAACCTTACCGTCGATGATCTGGGCTTCCGCCATGGGTCACGCTCCGCCGCCTGCGCGAGCGGACCTAGCCGGTCGCGGTCGCCTGTGCAACGCGCCTGAGCCAGCGGAACTGTCCCCGTCAATCCATCCCGACCAGCGCATCGTAGGGATCGACGCGGCCGGCTTCGACATCGGCGACGCTGATTGGCGACCAGCCCACCCTCTGGTCGGCGCTGGCCCGCCAGGCGACGACAATCAGGTCGCGCAACTCCGAGGCGCCCGCCGCCAGCCGCTCGGCCGCGAACGCCGCGCCACGCGGGTCGCCCCGCGCAAATCCGCCATCCTTCTCGAGCGCATAGAACGGCTCCACCTGGCGGTTGGTGGTCATGAGGTAGGCGGCCACCCGGGCCTCGAGCGCTGGACCGCCGGAGACAGGCGGCGTCATCCGCGACCGGACCATGTCGAGCCCGACGCTGGCGCGGACGAAGGCGCTTTCAAAGGGACCATGGACCTTGGCGCTGGTGTAGCCCTTGGGATTTGGATAGTCGCCCCAGCCGTTGAAGTGGGCGCTGACGTGAAGGGGTTGCGACCCGTCGCCTACGAAATGCGCCAGGTCGCCGAGGACGCCCAGCATCAGCGCCTCTCGCCGCCGGCGGTCTTCGGCGAACCAGGCCTGGTGTCGCCGCCAGCGGGGATTGCGCTCGGCCGCCACGAGCACCCGCCAGATCGCGAACTCCTTGGCCAGGCGCTGGCTTCGATCGATAATCGAATAGGGAAGATAGCCGGCCTTCCACTGATCGGTTCCTGCCGCCCGCAAGGCCGCTTCATAGGCGGCGCGCGTCGTTGGCGCGGTTGCGAGCGTGGGGCCGCCGAGAATTCGCCCGTCGTCCTCGACGTCCACGAAGTGAGCCGGATTGCGATCCTTGTCGTGGGTTTCGCCGGAGTCCTTGGTTCGGTCAGGTTCGCGGGCGAGTTCCCCAAGATCCGCCGCCGCCTGCGGCCGACGCAGGAACGCCGGAATCTCCGCCGGCAAGGCGCGCGCCGCGGCGATCCCGATCAGGCGATGGCCGGTGTTGCCCCAGGCAAGCGCGCCCTGCGGCGCAGCGGCGCCCAGGACCAAGGCGAAGGTCAGCAGTCTACCCGCCCGATGCATGAAATGTGCTCCCTAGGACCCAATGCGCAGGACCCGCTCGACCCGCGCGATCCACGCTCTGAGTCGCGGGTAGGGTCCCAGATCGAATTCGCCTTCCGGCGCCACCCGAGTGTAAGCCACGAGGGCGACGTCTGCGAGACTGGGTTGGCTGCCGATCAGAAACTCGGACACACTCAACCCATCCTCCAGGCGCCCCAGGGCGGCCGAGCCGCGTTCCACCAGTCTCGCGTCGACCTCAGAGGCCGGCTTGCCCTGATATTTCACCTGGAAGCGCGCCACCGCGACATAGGGCTCGTGGCTATACTGTTCCCAGAACATCCACTCCAACATCTTCGCGCGGTCATAGGTGTCAGTCGGAATCAGGTCCGATCCCTCGGCGAGGTGCAGGATGATGGCGTTCGATTGCGCCAGGTAGCGACCGTTATTCAGCACCACGGTGGGAACTTGGCCGGCCGGATTCATGGCCAGGAACGCTGGCGCCCGGGTCTCGGCCTGCATTACATCGACCTCAATCCATTCATAGGCGAGGCCAAGATAGTCGGCAGTCCACTTCACCTTGAGACAGTTGCCCGACTTCAGGTCGCCAAAAACCCGCACGTTGAACTCCATTGCACAAGATGTTGATCTCACGCCGTTTCAATCGTTTTGATTCGGCGCCGCTGAAAGACAACACGACCGCTTGCTGCCGTTGGTGGGTTGCCCGACGCGAGAACTCTGGATAGAAGGGGGTTGCTACCAGATCAACGACGAAGGAGACGCCGTCTTGCGACGCCGCCTCGCCGCACTGGCCGTGTTTGGAGTTCTCGCCGTGGCGTCCGCCCCCCAGGCCGCGCCACGCGACCCGATCGGGGACCTGCTATTGTCCATTGTCACAGGCACTGTTCCCGGGACGCCAGCCTACAAGCTCAAGGCCACCCTCTATCATGCCGGCGCCAGGGGTGTAGGCAACCTTGACTCCCTGGGTTGTCAGGTGGTGGCCATGCGAACGGCCGCCGTGGATTCAAGGCTGATTCCGCGGCGAACGGTGTTGTTCATCCGCGAGACCGTCGGCATGCCGACGCCAGATGGCGCACGGCACGATGGCTACTGGTACGCCTCCGATGTGGGCGGCGCGATCAAGGGGGAGCGCATCGACCTCTACACCGGACGCGGCGCGGTCTCCATGAAGCCGATGATGGGCCTCAATCTTGCGCGTCTGTCGGCGGTGAAGGTCGGCCGATTCGATGGCTGTCCGCCGCGGTGATCTAGGCGTTCAACTCTTGGTGGGCAGTTCGACCATCGCGGCGCCGATGGTGCTGCGCTCACCGCGCTGATTGGTGATCCACAGACCCAGGTCAACCAGATGGCGACCAGCGTCGTCGATGCGTTTGCCGCTGACCTTGCCCGTGCACCAGCTCACATCGCCAATCAGGTTCGGGGCCCGCAGCGAGACCATGATCTCATGCAGGATGGCGTCGTCGCCCATCCAATCGGTGACCAGGTGGGCCATGTCATCGTAACGCATCGGCCCCTCGTCATAGGGGCGCGGAATACCGCTCAGGCGGGCGAAGTACTCGTCCCAATGGGCGGCCGTCCACTCATCCTCGATATTGGTGTCGACGTTGACCAGGCGCGCGGCCGGATTGGCGATCAGCTCCAGATGCTTCACCCGGTTGGTGTAGTAGGTGGCCCCTTGGCCCAGGAAAAACGCGACGATGTCAGTGATAGTCAATGGCCCCTTGGCCAAGGTTATCAAGTTCTCCCCGACCTCTGTGTCTTCCCAGTAGCGCGGCTCGGCGCCACGCCGCTGGCCACGCTCGGCCTTGTAGTGGGCGCTCAGCGCCTCCATCTCGGCGGGTTCGTACTTCGACGGCGGGATGTCGAGGTATTTTCGGCTCTCGCGCGCCTTGCCGCGCTCCATGCGGATCACCGAAGCGTAGACCGTCGCCACCACCTCGTCGTTCTGGTTGCTGTAGACGATCTTGTTCACCAGTTCGACCGAGCGACCGGCCATCTTGCTCTGACGCTCGACCACCTCATGCGGGGTGGCTTCGGTCCGCAGTCGGTCACCGATCCGGACCGGTCGTTCGAAAACGATACGGGTGCCGGAAATCATCGCGAACACACCCTTCAGCACGTCCTCGCCCATGAAGGTGACCCGGTCGCCCCCCACCGGCTCCATCACTGCATGCGGCGTCCGGGTGGAGCCACTCAGAAGCATCCGGGGCGGTGCGACGACCCCGCCCCAGCGAGTCTTGCTGGCATAATTATCGTTCCAATACAGTGGGTTGTCATCCCCCACAGAGGCGAGGTAACGAATGATCTGATCATGGGTGTAGGGGTCTGACTGCGGATTGCGTGTCACCAGACCGCCGATCCTGGCGCGCAGCGTCGCCAGGGCCTCGTCAGTGATCTTTCCGTACAGCCAGTCTTCACCCGTGGTCATTTGATCCCTCTTCGCCGCGTGCAGCGACCCAACCCGTGGCCCCGACAACAAAGGAGCCCCGCCCATAATAACCTGTGGGCCAGGGCCCTTGAACGTGCCGAACCTGTTGCCTTTCGACCGCGTGGCATTTAGGGAACAAATCTCACAAATGTAAATGCGACCCACAGCTGCGAGATAGCAAACTGCCGGCAGCCTGTGCTATCGCGTTTTGGATATGATTGGCGCTGTCCCGATGGGGCGGCGTCGCGCCTAGAGACCGCAGCGGGCGGCTTGGACAGGGGGGAATACCTTGGCGACCTATTTCTTCGAGACGATCACGGCGGCCCAGGCCCTGGCGATCCTGACGACGGACAATGTGGTGGTGAATTCGGCCGGCAACGGCTCCACCTACACGGTGATCTATCAGCCGGCGACACCCA
>CAXNKO010000028.1:0-10432 GCA_964202685.1 Caulobacterales bacterium | reverse complement strand
GTCCTCGATGATGGTCGGGTTGGCCTGCAGCGGCTCCAGCACCCCGCCGATCCCCGCGCCGCCGGAGATGTGGCAGTTGCGGCCGATCTGGGCGCAGGAGCCCACCGTCGCCCAGGTGTCGACCATGGTGTTCTCGCCCACATAGGCGCCGATGTTGACGAACGAGGGCATCAGCACCACCCCTCTGGCCACATAGGCGCCGTGGCGGACCACGCAGCCGGGCACGGCGCGCAGGCCGGCGGCCTCGAAGTCGGCCGCCTGCCAGCCGTGGAACTTGGTCGCCACCTTGTCCCAGTAGGGGCCCGGCGAATCGGCCTGGATGAGGCCGTTGGCGTTCAAGCGGAACGACAGCAGGATCGCCTGCTTGATCCACTGGTGGACCGTCCACTGGCCGGGCTCGACCTGTTCGGCGACGCGGATCTTGCCGGCGTCCAGCAGGCTGAGCGTCTCCTTCACCGCCGTGCGCACCGGCCCGGTGGTGGCGGTGGAGAGGCCCTCGCGGGCTTCCCAGGCGGCCTCGATCTCCAGCTTCAGGTCGGCGGCGGTCACGGTGGTCATGTCAGGCGGCTCTCTTCACCTGCGCCCCGGCCAGGAACGGCGCGAGCTGCAGGGTGCGGTGGTTGACGAAAGGGGCGGTGCTGGCCGGGGCGTGGGCGCCCACCAGCACGGTGGTCATGCCCAGCGCCGCGGCGGGGGCCAGGTTGCGCTCGGAATCCTCGAAGAAGGCGGTGGCGGCCGGCGCGATCCCATGCTCGGCGACCATGCGCGCGAAGGCCGCCGGGTCGGGCTTGGGCACATAGTCGAAGCTGGCGATATGGAACACCTGCTCGAACAGCGCGCTCAGGCCCAGGTGCGCCAGCACCCGCGGGGCGTGGACCTCGTCGGCGTTGGTGAAGATCAGCCGCCGCCCCGGCAGCCGCGCCAGCGCCGCCAGCAACTGCGGATCATGGGCCAGCGCCTCCAGCGACAGGTCGTGGAACAGGGCGTGGAACTCGGCCGGGTCCACCCCATGCTCGGCCACCAGCCCGGTCATGGTCAGGCCATGCTCGGCCAGATATTGCTTCTGCAACGCATAGGCCGCGTCGTGGTCCAGGCCGGTGACCTTGGCCACGAAGGCGGTCATCCGCCCCTCCACCTGGCGCATCAGCCCCGACTCGGCCGGATAGAGGGTGTTGTCCAGGTCGAACAGCCAGGTGTCCACATGGGTCAGATCGGCGGCGGTCATCGGAAGATCAACGTGCCGGCGCCGTGCTCGGTGAACAGCTCCACCAGCATGGCGTGGGGCCGGCGGCCGTCGAGGATCACCACCGCCTCCACCCCGGCCTCCGCCGCGGCGATGGCGGTCTGCAGCTTGGGGATCATGCCGCCGGTGGCCACGCCGCTGGCGATGGCGGCGCGGGCGTCGGCGACGCTCATCTGGCGGATCAGCTCGCCCCTGGCGTCCAGCACGCCGGCCACATCGGTGAGCAGCAGCATGCGCTTGGCGTTCAGCGCCCCGCCCAGGGCGCCGGCCACCGTGTCGGCGTTGATGTTGTAGGTGTCGCCGGCCTCCGACACCCCGATGGGCGCCACCACCGGAATATATTGCTGCTCGGCCTTGATCAGCGCCTCGATCAGGTGCGGGTCGATCAGCTTGGGCTCGCCGACGAAGCCCAGGTCCACCGCCTCGTCCTGGCCGGTGGCGGGGTTCTTACGCGTGCGCACCGCCTTTTCCACTGTGATCAGCCGGGCGTCCTTGCCCGACAGCCCCACCCCGCGCACGACGGCCTCCTTGCCGGCGATGGTGATCCAGTTGGCGATCTCCTTGTTGATCGCTCCCGACAACACCATCTCGGCCACCTCCATGGTCGCCTGATCGGTGACCCTGAGCCCGTCGACGAAGCTGGACTTCACCCCGGCCCGGTCCAGCATGGCCGAGATCTGCGGGCCGCCCCCGTGCACGATCACCGGATGCAGGCCCAGCATCTTCAACAGCACTGCGTCGGCGGCGAACAGCTTGGCCACCGACGCTTCGCCCATGGCGTGGCCGCCGTATTTGATCACCACGGTCTCGCGGTTGTAGCGCTGGATATAGGGCAGCGCCTCGGCCAGGGTCTTGGCGGTCGCCCAGCCGGGCTCTTGGGCTTGGTCGGTCACGGCGGCGGGATCTCCCTAGACCCTTATGTGTTCGAACCGGGCATCAGGGTCTGCACTTTTGAATCTGGATCACGATCCAGCCGTGCGATAGCCGACGGGGCCGGCCCTGTCACTACGCCGGCCGGCGCGCCCGCATGGCCTGGGCGATGGTGCCGTCGTCCAGCCAGTCCAGCTCGCCGCCCACCGGCACCCCCCGCGCCAGCATGGTCACCGCCACCCCGCAGGTCGCCAGCCGCTCGGCCAGGTAATGCGCCGTGGTCTGGCCGTCGACGGTGGCCGGCAGGGCCAGCACCACCTCGCCGATCGCCCCGTCCGCCGCCCGGTCGGTGAGCGCGCCCACCCTGAGCGCCTCCGGCCCCACCCCATCCAGGGCCGACAGCAGCCCGCCCAGCACATGGTAGCGGCCGCGGAACGCGCTGGCCCGCTCCATGGCCCACAGCGCGCCGACCTCCTCCACCACGCAGATCAGCGACGGGTCGCGGCTGGGGTCGGCGCAGATGGCGCAGGGGTCCTGGGTGTCCAGCGCCCCGCAGGCCTGGCAGGTCCTCACCCGCGCCGCCGCCTCGGTCATGGCCGCCGCCAGCGGAGTCAACAGCTGGTCGCGCTTCTTCAGCAACGCCAGCGCCGCCCGCCGGGCCGAGCGCGGCCCCAGCCCCGGCAGCTTGGCCAAGAGCCCGATCAGCCGCTCGATCTCGGGTCCCGCGGAACCGGCCATGTCAGGACTTCATCCGCCGAGATCCCTCATGGCCGATCAGTCCTCATCCACGTCGTCGTCCTCGAGCGGCGCGGCGGTCTCCGGTTGCGGCAGGGTGCGCACGCCGATGATCTCGGTCCCCGGAAAGGTCTGCATCACCGCGCGGACGAAGGGGTCCTGGGCCAGCTCGGCGCGCACCTCGCGTTCCTCGCGCTTCTGCCGCTCCCAGGCGCTCTCGGCCCCGCCGCCGCCCTGGGCGATCAGCCACGGCAGGCCGGTCCATTCCTTCAGCCGCCCCACCAGCCGCTGGGCCAGATTGGCCGGCGCCCCCGGGGCGGGCTCATATTCGATCGCGCCGGGCCGGAAGCTGATCGGGCGCACATAGCGCTCCACGTCCAGCTTCAGCGCGATGTCGCGCCGCTGGTCGATCAGCGCCAGCACCTCGCCGAACGACTGCGGATTGGGCGAAGGTCCCAGGTCCTGCGCCGGCGCCACCATCCGCGCCATGGCCGCCCCGCCGCCCCCCGACGCCGTCCGGGCCATGGAACCGCCGCCGCCGCCGGGCGCCGCGGGACCCACCGAGGGCGTCCCTGCCGCCTCCCCGGCCTGCAGCCGCTTCAGCGCCTCCTCCGGTCCGGGCAGGTCGGCGGCATAGGCCAGCCGGATCAGCGCCATGTCCACCGCCGCCGCCGCGTCCGGCGCCCGGCGCACCTCGTCGGCGGCCCGGAGCGTCATCTGCCACAGCCGCGACAGCGTCCCCGGCGACACCGCCGCCCCCACCGCCGTCAGCCGGGCCGCCTGGTCCTTGGGCAGCACCAGGGCCTGGGGCCCCACCGCGCGGGCCACCGCGGCGCCGTGGCAGTGGTCCAGCAGGTCGAGCATCACCTGGCCCGGATCGGCGCCAAATCCATAGAGGGTGCGGAAGCTCTCGATGGCCGGCCCGGCCTCGCCGCGCATGACCTGTTCGAACAGGCCGATGGTCTGGGCCCGGTCGGCCAGGCCCAGCATGTCGCGGATCACCGCCGCGCCGATGGTCTGGCCGGGGTCGGCCTGGACGATGGCCTGGTCGAGCATCGACTGGGCGTCACGCATGGAGCCCTCGGCGGCGCGTGCGATCAGCATCAGCCCCTCGGCGTCCACCCGCGCGCCTTCCGCCTCGCTGATCTTCTCCAGGCTGGCCACGATCACATCCGGCTCCACCCGGCGCAGGTCGAAGCGCTGGCAGCGGGACAATATGGTCACCGGCACCTTGCGGATCTCGGTGGTGGCGAAGATGAACTTGGCGTGGGGCGGCGGCTCTTCCAGGGTCTTCAACAGCGCATTGAACGCCGCCGTGGACAGCATGTGCACTTCGTCGATGATATAGACCTTGTAGCGCGCCTCGACCGGGGCATAGCGCACCCCGTCCAGCAGTTCGCGCATCTCGTCCACCTTGGTGCGGCTGGCGGCGTCCAGCTCCAGCACATCCATGTGCCGCCCGTCGATGATCGCCCGGCAGTGGCGGCCCTCCTGGGTCAGGTCCAGCTGCGGTCCATGCACGCTGTCGGTCTCGTAGTTCAGCGCCCGGGCCAGCAGCCTGGCGGTGGTGGTCTTGCCCACCCCGCGCACCCCGGTGAGCATGAAGGCGTGGGCGATGCGGCTGGCGGCGAAGGCGTTGGTGAGCGTGCGGACCATGGCCTCCTGGCCGACCAGATCCTCGAACCGGCGCGGCCGGTACTTGCGCGCGATGACCGTATAGGCCGCCGACGGCTCGGGCGCCGCCGCCGCCGCCGGCGCGCCGAACATGTCCGCGGTGTTCGGATCACGCTCGGGTGTCTCTTCGTCGAGCGTGAGGTCTGGGTCAGCCATGGGCGGGTCGGAAATGATGGGGTGGAGACCGGACGACGACCCGGAGCGAAACTCGTTGCGGCTGCTTCCTTCCGGACCTGACCGGGTTGGCGAGGCGTCCGCCCGTCGCCGATCTCCACCGCCTATATCGCGTCTGCCGGCCCCCGACGCAAGCGGCGGCGGACGTTCCAGATCCTCCCCCACCGGGGGCCACCGTATTCACACATCTCTGAAACACTCATTCGTTCATTAGCTTTGTCCCTTCTCCCCTTGCGGGAGAAGGATCAAGAAACCCCTCTGCCGACGATGTGTGAATACGATAGCCTACAGGGGAAGGGGGACCGCGAAGCGGTGGAGGGGGCCGGCGGCGGCGCCGCAATTTTCCTCCCCCTTCCGCCACGGCGACGCTAGAACCTCCCCATGCCCCTCACCAGCTTTCGCAACACCTTCGCCGGCAACCCGCTCAACCGCCGCTCCGACCGCCGTGTCGACGCCGAGTGGGTGGCCCGCAAGCTCGCCGCGCCGGAGTCCCTCGCCGTCGCCGTCTGGAACGGCAAGTTGCTGGTGGAAAAGGCCAGGGACGGGACCCAGATCGCCTACATCCCCGCCCAGATGGCCGACGATCTGGCCGCCGGCCCCGAGCGGCTGCTGTTCATGGGCCTGTGGAATGAGACGGCGGTGTTCGCCATCGACTTCGAGGGCCCGGTCGATCCCTGCGACGGGCCCCTGACCGGCCTGGGCCGGTTCGAGGACCTTCGCGGCATCGCCCTCGACCTCCCCGACACCGAGGCCGCCATCGCCGCCACCGCCAAGCAGATGTTCGAGTGGTGCCGCCGCCACCGCTTCTGCGCCAACTGCGGCCAGCCCAGCGAGGCCCAGGACGGCGGTTGGAAGCGCAAGTGCCCCGCCTGCAATGTGGAACACTTCCCCCGCACCGACCCGGTGGTGATCATGCTGGCCGTCCACCACAGCGCCGCGGTCGGCGAGCGCTGCATGCTGGGCCGCCAGGCCGCTTGGCCCAAGGGCATGTTCTCCGCCCTGGCCGGCTTCCTGGAGCCGGGCGAGTCCATCGAGGAGGCCTGCGCCCGCGAACTTCACGAGGAAGCGGCCCTGGAAACCACCAGCGTCGCCTATCACTCCACCCAGCCCTGGCCCTATCCCTCGTCGCTGATGATCGGCCTGATCGCCCAGGTGGCCCACGACCAGGCCACCCCCGACCAGACCGAACTCTCCGAAGTCCGCTGGTTCACCAAGGCCGAGGCCCGCGACCTGCTGGCCGGCAAGCTCGCCGGCGCCTCATCGCCGGGAAGGCTGGCCATCGCCCACCAGCTGATCCGAGCCTGGGCGGAGGGGTAGGCGGGCATGGTCCTGAAAACCTACCCCCACGACGCCTCCGAGCACCTCGACACCCCTGACGCCCAGGAGGAATATCTGGTCGCGGCCTTCGAGACCGGCGACCCGGCGTTCATCGCCGACGCGCTGGGCGTCGTGGCCCGCGCCAAGGGCATGTCGGACCTGGCGAGAAAGACCGGCCTGACCCGCCCGGCGCTCTCCAAGGCGCTCAGCGCCGAGGGAAACCCCGAACTGGCCACGATCCTCAAGGTCGCCGAGGCCCTGGGCTTCCGCCTGGCCCCCCACCGCATCGCCCTGGAGGCGTGAGCGACCAGGAACCCGAATGGATGGCGGCCGCCCGGCGGGCGACGCTGCGGCTGCGCGCCACCACCGTCGGCGCCCGGCGCGCCGGCCATTCGGTGTACATCGCCCTGCTTGAGGACCGCCGCCGGGCCTGCCGGTGGGGCCTGTACGTCGGCCAGACGTCGTCGGACCCCGACCTGCGCTTCGACCAGCACAAGACCGGCTACAAGGCCAGCCGCTGGGTGAACCGGTTCGGCGTGCGTCTGCTGCCGGACCTGGTCCAGCACCTGAACCCGCTGCGCGGCTGGGAATCCATCGAGCTGGAGGCGGCCCTGGCCGAGGAGCTCCGGCGCGCCGGCGTCCCCTGGGTCACCGGCGGGCACTGACGCCGGGGCGGCGGGCGCAGCGGCACAGCGATCCGTCGGTTGTCTAGGCCGGAGAATTGGCGTGAAAAGGCGGTCGAACAGGCGCCCCGCCCGACCCATCCCGCGCCCGAAAGGACCCCCAATGACCGCCATCACCGTCGCCCAGGCCCGCACCATCGTCGATGCCGCCTTTGAGGGCGCCGCCAGGCGGGGCGTGGCCAACATCATGGTGGTGGTGACCGACGCGGGCGGCGCGCTGAAGGCGGCGCAGCGATCCGACAGCACCGGGCCCGCCGCCGTCGAGATCGCCGCCGCCAAGGTCCACACCGCCCTCGGGTTCAGGCGCTCGACGATGGCCTTGGCCGACTTTCGCGACAACGCCGGGGTCAACGCCACCTTGGCCGGCGTCCTCAACGGCCGTTTCATGCCAATGGGCGGCGGCGTGGTGGTCGTCGATGGCCAAGGCGAAATCGTCGGCGGCGCGGCCTTCTCCGGCGCCGCGGCCGCGGTCGACCACGAGATCATAGCCGAAGCCGTCCAGACCGCCGGCCTCGGCGTCCTGCCCTGACCCACTTGCGCACCTACGCCAATCCCGGTTGCACAACTGCGCGAGGGGTTAAACCACGCGTTTTCAGCTCCTCCCCCGTCCCGCAGGTGACGGGGGAGGAGTTGGGGGCCGACGGCGGAACTTTTCGACACAAACCGCTTGACACCCAGCCGGATCTGTGTTCTTCTTTCGTTCATGGACGAGCCGCTCGAACCGCCCTGGCGTCACGGCCTCATTCTCAATGAGATCGCCGGCCTGTGCCTCAACGTCGCCCGCGACTTGAGCCGCTGCGCCGAGGACGAGGGCAATCCCGAGCGCAAGGTCAAACTCGCCGGCGCCCTGCACCAGATGTGCCGCTCGATCCGCCAGACCCTGGCGCTGCAGGCGAAGCTGGCGCGGCAGATGCGCCGCGACGACCAGGCCCGCGCTAAGGTCCGCAAGGCCCGCGTCCGTTCCGGGGTCAAGCAGCTGATCTGGACCGAACACGAACCCGCCGAAACGCCTGAGCTGGAAGCCCGCCTCGAACGCATCCTCGACGCCGAGCCGGAGACCCTGGCCCGAGGCTCCGTCGAGGCGCACGTCCAACGCCTGGGCAAGCTGCTGGGCGTCACCCTCTCTCAAACGTCTTCCTCGGGCCTGTCCCGAGGATCCATGTACACCGCCCCGCAAGCCGATCCCGCCACCGCCCCGACCCGCCCGCCACCGTCGGCGGATATGGACCCGCGGGACAAGCCCGCGGGTGACGATCAAGGGTGGGGTTGGGGGATCGCCGAACCCATCCCCCGGCGCAGCTCGGCCTGAAGCCCTTCGCCGCCCGCCGATGAAACCGCCACGATAGCCTCCCCCAGGGCCCCTGAGCGGTTTGGATGACCGGCTTGACCAAAATCGCGACGCAGCATTAGCAACGCACGGTGACGTCAGGCGAAGGATGCCGGTGTGAACGCCAAGGCCGGGCGACGGGAGGCGGGGCCCGCGAAGCCGCGGGGCCTGATCGGCCGCCTGGTGCGGACGGTGTTCGTGCTGGCCGTGACTCTGGGGCTGATCGTCCCGATCCTGCTCACCTCGCTTTACCGGTTCGTGCCGCCGCCGATCACCTATCTGATGGTCGAGCGCATGATCGAGGGGCGGGGATTCGAGCGAAAATGGCGGCCGATCGAGCGGATCTCGCCAACCCTGGTGCGCGCGGTGATCGCCGCCGAGGACGCCCAGTTCTGCGAGCACCGCGGCTTCGACTTCGCGGCGATGGAAAAGGCCATGGCCCACAACAAGCGTCGCCCCGGCAAGGTGCGCGGCGGCTCCACCATCAGCCAGCAGACCGCCAAGAACGTCTTCCTGTGGCCGGAGCGCTCCTATGTGCGCAAGGGGCTGGAGGCCTATTTCACCGTGCTGATCGAGACCCTGTGGGGCAAGCGGCGGATCATGGAGGTCTACCTCAATTCCATCGAGTGGGGCCCCGGCGTCTATGGCGCCGAGGCCGCGGCGCGGCGGAACTTCAGGGTCGGCGCCGACATGCTCTCCCCGGCTCAGGCCGCGCGGCTGGCGGCCATCCTGCCCAGCCCGCTGAAGTGGAAGGCGGCCAAGCCGGGGCCCTACGTCAAGCGCCGCTCGGGGAAGATCCGCGCGGCGGCGGGAACCGTGCGCCGGGATGGGCTGGCCGGCTGCGTGCTGGAGTAGGGCGCCGCGGCGCCGTCCGCCACGCTATCGCCACAAGCGTCGGGCACGGTCGGCGGACGCCGCCAATTTCATCGGAACACCGCATGCGCAAATACCTCATCGCCGCGATCCTCGCCGCCTTCACCCTGCCCGCCGCCCCCGCCCTGGCCGAGAAGTCCGACCGCCATGGCCGCAAGCGGCACGGGGAGCATTATGACAGCCGGGGCCACTACCATCAGCCCCGGGCGATCGGTCATGACGATCACGTCTGGCGCGGCAAAGACGGCCGCTACTATTGCCGGCGGGACAATGGCACCACCGGCCTGATCATCGGCGGGGCGCTGGGCGCGCTGGCCGGACGTCAGCTTGACGGCGGACGGGATCGCACCCTGGGCACCATCCTCGGCGCCGCCGGCGGCGGTTTGCTGGGTCGGGAGATCGACCGCGGAAACCTGCGCTGCAGCTAGAGCCGCGCCGAATCCGCTGAACGGCCGCCGCGCTCTGGCCTTGCGGTGCGACGCGTGATTCTCTGGCGGCGCGAATTGGCTGCAGGAGACCCCCATGCGTGTCGGCGTTCCCAAGGAGATCAAGCCGGGTGAGCACCGGGTGGGGCTGACCCCTTCGGCGGTGCGGGAATATGTGGCCCACGGCCATCAGGTGCTGGTGGAGGCCGGCGCCGGGTCGGGGGCCGGCTATGCGGACGCGGCGTTCCGGCGGGCCGGGGCGAAGATCGCCGCCGACGCGGGGGCGGTGTTCGACGCCTGCGCGCTGATCGTCAAGGTCAAGGAGCCCCAGGCCGCCGAATGGGCCAGGCTGCGGCCCGACCAGATCCTGTTCACCTACCTGCACCTGGCGCCCGACCCCGACCAGGCCGAGGGGCTGCTGCAGTCCGGCGCCACCGCCATCGCCTATGAGACGGTGACCGACGCGGCCGGCGGCCTGCCGCTGCTGGCGCCCATGTCGGAGGTGGCCGGAAGGATCGCGGTGTTCTCGGCCGGCGAGACCCTGCTCAAGCACAACGGCGGCATGGGGCTGCTGCTCTGCGGGGTGCCCGGGGTGCCGCCGGCGCGGATCTGCGTGCTGGGCGGCGGGGTGGTGGGCATGAACGCCGCGCGCATGGCGGCGGGCCTGGGCGCCGAGGTGGTGGTGGTGGAACGTTCCATCCCGCGCATGCGGGTGCTGGACGACATGTTCCAGGGCCGCATCCTCACCCGTTACTCCACCCTGGCCGCGGTGGCGGAGGAGGTGCTGAAGGCCGATGTGGGGCTTGGGGCGGTGCTGACCGCCGGCGCCGCGGCGCCCAAGCTGGTGAAGCATGAACACCTGGCCAGGATGAAGCAGGGCTCGGTGCTGGTGGACGTCTCCATCGACCAGGGTGGCTGTTTCGAGACCAGCCGGCCCACCACCCACGCCGAACCCACCTTCGTGGTCGACGGGGTGGTGCACTATTGCGTGGCCAATATGCCCGGGGCCGCGCCGCGCACCTCGTCAGAGGCGCTGGTGCACGCCACCCTGCCGTTCGGCCTGGCCCTGGCCGATAAGGGCGTCGAGGCGATGCGCGCCGACCGCCACCTG
>CAXNKO010000027.1:0-10550 GCA_964202685.1 Caulobacterales bacterium | reverse complement strand
CGCTGGCGATCTCTCACCCGTTCGTGTGGATCGTGTGGTTCGTGGTTCAAACCTTTTCGGCGGCGGTGAAACCCCAAAACGCGCGGTATAACCCCTCGCACAGTTGTGCGACCGGAGCTGACGTAGGTGGTGGGGCCCCTACCCCAAATCCCCCGCCAGTTCCGCGCGGGTGGCGGGGCTGAGCACCGCCATGTGGGCGTAGGCCTCGTGGTCGCAGCCCAGCACCACCCTGGCGGCCGGGTCGCGGAAGCGGGCGATCTGGGCCGGGGTCAGGGGGAAGTGGAAGAAGTGCACCGAGGAGGTCTTGCCGTCCTCGCGGGTGCGTTGCTCGTCGCCGTCGGGGATGGCGGGGCTGCGTTCGCCGGCTGCCTCCAGGAAGAAGCTGTGTTCGACGCCGCCCAGGCGGGCGAGTTCCGCGGCGCGGCGGACCGGGTCCTCGATCTCGAACATCACCGTGGCCACCAGTTCGGCCCCGTTGGGGATCAGCGGATTGTAGGCGGCCAGTTCGTCGGCGATCTGGGCCTCGCCGCCGCGCTCGGTGAGCAGCATCTCCTGGACCTGGAACAGCATGGTCTCATAGGACTCGAAATAGACCGTGCAGTAGGGCCCCAGCGCCACCCGCCGCAGCCGCTTGATCGGCAGCAGGGCGGCGCGGCGGTCCTTCCTGACCTTGGCGTATTCGGCGTCGGGGATCAGGTCGTCGCGGGTGATCTGGTGGGTGGCGGCGGGCATGGTCGGGTCTCCTGGTCACAAATCGCCATAGGCGCGGGCCAGCACCTCGATGGGGTGGGCCTGGTGGGGCTGCGGGCCGCCGGGCACCTCGACGGTGAGCAGCTGGCCCAGGTGCTTGCAGGCCAGCGGGCAGTCGGAGCAGAGGGTCTCGGCGCCCTTCTGGGCCACCTGTTTGGCGGTGGGCTTGCCGATCTTCACCGCCAGGGGCCGGGTGTCCTTCATCACCCCGAAGGTGCCGCCGTGGCCCGAGCAGCGCTCGATCAGATGCACCTCGGTGTCGGGGATCAGCCGCAGCATCTCGGCTGACTTGGCGCCCATGTTCTGGGCCCGGGCGTGGCAGGCGTGGTGGACAGTGACACCGCCGGGCTGGGGCGTCAGGCCGGGGGCGAGGCCGGTGGTCTTGGCGATATCGACCACATATTCGCAGATGTCGCGGGTGGCGGCGGCCAGGCGTTTCACGGCCTCGTTCTCGGGCAGCAGCAGCGGCCATTCGAACTTCATCATCAGGCCGCAGCTGGCGGTGAGCGCCACCACCTCATAGCCCTGGTCGATCCAGGGGGCGAAGTGGGCGGCGACCCGCTGGGCGCGGCCGGCCACATCGGCCAGGTCGCCGGATTCCAGCTGCGGCATGCCGCAGCATTCGGGATAGATCAGCCGCGCCTCCACCCCCTGGCGGGCCAGCACCTTGGCGGCGGCGACCGCGGTGTCGGGGGTGTTGTAGTCGACGAAGCAGGGGGCGTAGAGCGCCGCCTTTCGCTGGCCGAAGGCCGGGCCGTTGGGGTCGGGGGCCAGGGGCTGGGCCAGGCGGTCGGTGGCGGTCTTGGAATTGTACTTGGGCAGCTCCACCTCGGCGTCGACCCCGGCGATGGCCTCCAGCATCTTGCGCAGGGGGGTGTTTTCCCGCGCCGTGGCCCAGTTGGCCAGGCTGGCCACCGGCTTGGCCAGCTTGCCGTTGCGGTCGGTGAGGCCCAGTTGCTCGCGGACGAAATGCCGCTCGCCGGCCCGGCGCCTGGCCGCCCGGTAGCGCAGGATCAGGTGCGGGAAGTCCAGGTCAGACTCGTGCGGCGGCACATAGGGGCACTTGGTCAGGAAGCACATGTCGCAGAGGGTGCAGGCGTCGGCGACCTTGGCGTAATCGGCCTTGTTGACCCCATCGAGCTCGCCGGTGGGGCTCTCGTCGATCAGGTCGAACAGCTTGGGGAAGCTGTCGCACAGGTTGAAGCAGCGCCGGCAGCCGTGACAGATGTCGAACACCCGCTCCATCTCCTGCTGGACGGCCTCGAGGTCGTAATAGGCCTCGTCGCGCCAGGCGATGGGGTGGCGGAAGGGCGCATCGAGGCTGCCCTCGCGCGGAGGGGTGACGGTGGTGTCAGACATTAGGATTCCGGGGTTGCGCCTGAATTGCTGCGGTTCGGGGCCTTTCGCGCCTTCTCCCGCAAGGGGAGAAGGGGCAGGAAGAAGGCTTCAGTCCAGAGTGTCGAGGGCGCGCTGGAAGCGGCCGGCGTGGGACTTTTCGGCCTTGGCCAGGGTCTCGAACCAGTCGGCGATCTCATCGAAGCCCTCGTCGCGGGCGGTGCGGGCCATGCCGGGGTACATGTCGGTGTATTCGTGGGTCTCGCCGGCGATGGCGGCCTTGAGGTTGGAGCCGGTGGGGCCGATGGGCAGGCCGGTGGCCGGATCGCCCACTGTCTCCATGAACTCCAGGTGGCCGTGGGCGTGGCCGGTCTCGCCCTCGGCGGTGGAGCGGAACACCGCGGCCACGTCGTTGTAGCCTTCCACGTCGGCCTTCTGGGCGAAGTAGAGGTAGCGGCGGTTCGCCTGGCTCTCGCCGGCGAAGGCGGCTTTCAGATTGTCGAGGGTCTTGCTGGCGCCGAGGCTCATGATCGTCTCCTATGGATTTGCGGGCCGGCGGCGGGCTTGCGCGGACCGGCGACGGGCGGGACTATGCGCGATCGGGCGCAATCGACCCAATCGATTTATTCGATTTCGGGAATAGGGGGGCTCTATCGATGCGTCAGCGGATCATCCGGGGTTTGCTGGCTCTGGCCGCGGCCGGCGCCAGCCTGGGGGCGGCGCCGGCGAAGGCGCCCAGGCTCAGCCTGGAGACGGTGTCGGCGAGGCCGGACATGGTCAGTGGCGGCGACGTGCTGGTGCGGATCACCGGGACCGAGATCACGGACCTGCGGCTGGACGCCGACGGCCGCGACGTGACTTCGGCCCTTGCGCCGGCGGCGGACGGTCGCGGGATGCTGGGGCTGATCGGCGGGCTGCAGCCGGGCCGCAACCGGCTGACGGCCCGGGCGGGGAACGCCGCCGCCACCCTGACGGTGACCGACTGGCCGATCCAGGGGCCGGTGTTCTCCGGGCCCCGGCAGACGCCGTTCATCTGCCAGACCGCGGCCTTCAAGCTGCCGGACGGCGGGACGCTGGGGCCGTCCGAGCCGCCGGAGTGCGCGGCGCCGACCCGGGTCCACTGGCTCTACAAGCCCAAGGGCGCCGCGGCGCTGGCGCCGCTGGGCGATCTGCGGGTCGCCGCGGCCGATGTGGATGAGACGCTGACCAGCGAAGGGGTGCGGGTCCCCTTCATGGTGCGGGTGGAGACCGGGGTCATCGACCGTTCGATCTATCAGTTCGCGGTGCTGGCCGATCCTTCACAGGGCGCCGCCGACCCGCGGACGCCGCCGAAGGCCTGGAACCGCCGGCTGATCGCCCTGCACGGCACGGGCTGCACGGGGGGCTGGTATGCGCAGGGTCCGGCGCTCGGGGCCGAAGTGCTGGACACGGCGCGGCTGGGGGAGGGCTACGCCCTGTTCGCCTCGACGCTCAATCACCCGAGCAACTCCTGCAACGCGGTGCTGGCGGCCGAGACGACGATGATGGTCAAGGAGCGGGTGATCGAGGCCCTGGGGCCGCCGCTCTATACCCTGAGCAAGGGGGAATCCGGCGGCGCCTACACCTCACTGCAGGTGGCCGACGCCTATCCAGGGCTGATCGACGGGGTGCTGATTTCGTCGGTGTTCCCTGACGCGCTGTCCATCGCGCTGACCGGCCTCGATGGGCATCTGCTGACCCACTATTTCCAGGCCGTCGCGCCGGGGCGGTTCACGGCCGCCCAGCAGCAGGCGGTGGGGGGTTTCGGGGTTGCGGCCGGACTCCAGGCCCACGCCAACCAGGCCGGCCGCGCCGACCCGGTTGCTGATCGCAAGGATGTGGCGGGCTACGCCTCCGGCCGCTTCAGTCCGGCGGTGCCCGAAGCGCTGCGCTACCACCCGGTGAGCAACCCCAAGGGCGCGCGGCCGACGGTGTTCGACGCGGCGGTGAACATCTATGGCCGCGATCCGGCGACGGGCTTCGCGCGGCGGCCGTTCGACAATGTGGGGGTCCAGTACGGCCTGGCGGCGCTGAACGCCGGGGCGATCGACAAGAGCCAGTTCCTGGACCTGAACCAGGCCATCGGCGGCTATGACGCCGACGCCAACTATGTGGCCCGGCGCACCGTCGGTGATCCCCAGGCGATCACGGCGGCCTACCGCTCGGGGCTGCTGCTGAGCGGGGCGGGGGGGCTGGCGCGGCTGCCGATCCTGGACACCGGCGGGCTCTACACCGACCTGGAGCCGGCGGGCGAATACCACGCGCGCCACTACCATTTCGCCGCGCGCGAACGCATCGCGGCGGCCAACGGCGGCACGGCGAACATGGTCATCTGGGGGGGCGGCGTCAGCCTGGCGGCGCGGATGGCGACCACCGACACGCCCGAGGCCGTGCAGGGGCGGCGGCAGGCGGCGGAGGGGTTCCGGCTGATGCAGGCCTGGATGAGCGCCATCGCCGGCGATCCCGCCCCGGCCTCGGCGGCCAAGACCGCGCGGCTGCGCCCGGCCGGGCTGAGCGACGGCTGCTGGGCCGCCGGGCCCGAACCCCGGTTCATCGCCGAGCCCCAGGTCTACCCGGACAAGGGTCGCTGCGGGGCGCTCTATCCGGCCTTCAAGGTCCCGCGGATGGTGGCTGGCGGGCCCCTGGCCGGCGACGTGCTGAAGTGCGTGCTGAAACCCCTGCACCGGCGCGACTATGGGGTGGCGTTCAGCCCCGCGGAGTGGGGACGGCTGCGCGCGATCTTTCCCGCCGGGGTCTGCGACTGGGCCAGACCGGGGGTCGGCCGTGGGCCGTTGGTCCCCTGGCGCAGCTACGGGTCGAACTAGGCGGCGCGGGCCGCGCGGGCGGATTCGTCCGGTTCCGCCAACACAATTGCCAGGGCGTCCAGTAGCTCCTGGAGCCGGATCGGCTTGGACACCACCGCATCGACGCCGCCGGCCAGGTACTCGGCGGCGTGGTGGGCCATGGCGTTGGCGGTCAGCGCGATGATCGGCGTGCGCGGCAGGCCTTCGGCGGCTTCGCGGGCGCGGATGGCGGCGGTGGCGGCGGGCCCGTCCATCACCGGCATCTGCACGTCCATGAGGATCACGTCCCAAGGCTCGCGCGACCAGGCGGCCAGGGCCTGGGCGCCGTCGTCGACCAGGGTCAGCTCCAGGCCGACCTGCCCGAGCAGGGTTTTCAGGACCAGTTGGTTGACCTTGTTGTCCTCGGCCGCCAGCAGGCGCAGGGCCGGCAGGTGCTCGGGGGTTGGCGCCGCCGGGGCTGGCTCGACCTCGATCTCGGGGGCGGCGCGGGGCAGGGGGATGGTGAAGCTGAACCGCGATCCCTTGCCCACCTCGCTGCGCACCTCGATGTGGCCCCCCATCAGCGCCACCAGATCGCGGCAGATGGCCAGTCCGAGGCCAGTGCCGCCGAACCTGCGGGTGGTGGAGGCGTCGGCCTGGGCGAACTTCTCGAACATCTGGGCGATGGTTTCCGGCGCCATGCCCAGACCGGTGTCGGCGACCACGAATCCGACTTCGTCGCCGTCCTGCGCCACAACGATCTCGACGCCGCCGCGCTCGGTGAACTTCACCGCGTTGGAGACCAGATTGACCAGCACCTGCCCCAGCCGGGTGGGATCGCCGAGGCGATGGTCCGGTTCCGGGGCCAGACGCAGGTCGATGCTGACGCCCTTCTGCTCGGCCAGGGCCTGGAACGGCGCGCAGGCGTTGCGCACGATGTCGGTGAGGTCGAACTTCACGCTCTCCAGGTCCACCTTGCCGGCCTCGATCTTGGCGATGTCCAGCAGGTCGTTCAGAAGGCTGAGCAGGGTCTCGCCGGACTGGCGGACGACGTCGAGACGTTCGCGCTGGCGTGCGGGCAGCGGATCGGCGGCCATGGCCTGGGCCATGCCCAGGACGCCGTTCAGCGGCGTGCGGATCTCGTGGCTGATGTTGGCCAGGAACTGCGACTTGGCCGCGGTCGCGGCCACAGCCTCGGCGACGGCAGTCTCCAGCGCGCAGTTGGCCTCGTGCAGGTCGGTGATGTCCTCGCCGATGGACAGGACCAGCTCGCGGCCCGCGCCATCGTCGAACAGCAGCCGCTTCATGCGCAGGGTCCGCCCGGCGAGCCCCCCTGTGGTGACGGAATGTTCGCTGATGTCGATCCCGCCGGCCTGCCGCAATTTGGCGATCCGTTCCGCCACATTCGCCGCCTGTTCGGGGGTCGCGACTTCGGAAAGAGACCGGTCGATCAGCTCATCGGGCGTGGCGCCCAGGGCGTCGGCGATCTTGGGGTTGACCAGCAGGAATCGCTCGGTCTCCAGGTCCTAGACCGTCAGCGTGCCGGGAATGTTGTCGATGACCGCCCGCAACAGGACTTCCATCTCCCGGCGCGCCGCCGCGACCTCGCGTTCGGTGGTGACCTCGCGGTTGATCAGCAGGTAGCCGGCGGCGTCGCCGGCGTCGTCGCGCCAATAGGAGCCCTGAGTCTCGTACCAGCGGCGTTCCCCGCCGGGCATCAGCGCCCTTCGCACCACGCTGTGGCAGGTCTCGCCCGCCGCCAGCACATCGACGATCTCGCGCATGCCCCGTTCCGCCCCCGGGACGAGTTCGCCGATCGCCCGGCCGACGACCTGGTCGGCAGGCCGGTTGATATTCCGCAGGGCCGAGGGGCTCCAGGCGATGAACCGCATGTCGAGGTCGAGCATCAGCATGCTCAGCGGCGCCTCGCGGACGAAGAGGCGCACAGCCTCCTGCCGACCCAAACAGGGCATAGCTGTCGCTTCCGACATTGCCATTTCCAACCCAAGTCGCCTTATCGTTGCAGGAGTATCGCACAGATTGCTTAACGCGAGCTTGCCGCGCAACGGCGAGCGGCCAGGGCCGATGGGCCTGATCTACGGGGTGCGCCCGAGCGGCGGGCGATGCTATGGGTGCGTCCAAGCCGCCTCGCGCCCTGGCAGATTTCGGACCACCACGACCCGCACAGATGATCGACTTGACCCGCCTTGCCGAAGCCGACGCCCGCGGCATGTTCACCAGCTTCTGGGCGCAGGTGAAGCCGGACGCGCCGGCGGTGTACGACCGCTTCGGCAGCCGGACTTTCGCCGAGGTCAACGCCAATGCGAACCGGATCGTGCGGCTGTTGCGCCGGCTGGGGGTGGCGGCCGGCGATCACATCGCCTTTCTCACCTCCAACCGCGCCGAGGTGATGGAGATCCTCGCCGCCAACATGCGCGGCGGCTATCGGCTGACCCCGATCAACTGGCACTTCACCGAGAGCGAGGCGGCCTTCGTGCTCGACGACTGCGACGCCCGCGCGGTGTTCGTGGAGACCCGGTTTCCGGCGGCCCTGGGGGCGGCGCGGGCCTCAACCCGGCTGAAGGCGCGGATCGCCATCGGCGGCGAGGCGGAGGGGTTTCTGTCCCTGGACGCGGAACTGGCGGTGCTCGACGGGTCAGACATCGCCGACCCGACGCTCGGCGGCACCATGTTCTACACCTCGGGTACAACCGGCCGCCCCAAGGGGGTGATGCGGCCCAAGCCGCTCAACCTGCTGGCTGCGGCGTTGGCCAGCTACAGTTCCGACACCGACGTTCAGCTGTGTGCGGGCCCCACCTATCATGGCGCGCCGCTGACCGTGGAGACCCGCACGGCCATGACCGCCGGCGTGCCGGTGGTGTTCCTCGACCGGTGGGATTCCCTGGAGGTGCTTGGCGCCATCCAGGCGCGGCGCATCACCCACGCCCACCTGGTGCCGATCATGTTCCAGCGGCTGCTGGCCGTGCCGGCCGAGGTGCGGGCGGGCTATGACGTCTCCAGCCTGAAATACATCGTGCATGGGGCGGCCCCCTGTCCGCCGGACGTCAAGCGGGCGATGATCGATTGGCTGGGGCCAATCCTGAACGAATACTACTCCGCCTCCGAGGGCGGCGCCCGCTTCAGCCTGACGTCGCAGGAGTGGCTGGCCAAGCCCGGCTCGGTGGGCAAGCGTCCGGCCGACCTGCAGGTGCGCATCCTCGATGACGAGGACCGGGAATGTCCGCCCGGCGTCCCCGGCCGGATCTTCCACCAGCGCTCGGGCGACAATCCGTTCGTCTATTACAAGGACCCTGAGAAGACCGCGGCGGCTTATGCGGGGGAGTTCTTCCACCTGGGCGACATCGGCTTCTTCGACGCGGACGACTACCTGTTCCTCACCGGCCGCTCGGCCGAGTGCATCATCTCCGGCGGGGTGAACATCTATCCGCAGGAGATCGACAACGAACTGCTCAAGCACCCGGCGGTGGAGGACAGCGCCACGGTGGGGACGCCCAACACCGAATGGGGCGAGGAGGTCAAGGCGGTGATCCAGCTCAGACCCGGCCATCGACCGAGCCCCGAACTGGCGGCCGAGATCCTGGAGACCGCCCGCCAGGGCCTGGCCGGGTTCAAGGCCCCGCGCTCGGTTGACTTCGTCGATGAACTGCCGCGCAACGCCGCCGGCAAGATCCAGCGCGGCAAGGTGCGCGAACGCTATTGGACTGGAAGGGAAAGACAGATTTGACCGCCGCCGACCCGGCCTTCGAGGGCCTGTTGATCTATGAAGTCGAGGGTGATGTGGCCATCATCACCTACAACCGGCCCGAACGCCGCAACGCCATGAACGTGCCCATGTACCGGGCGCTGGAAGCGGCGGTGGAGAAGGCCAACGCCGACGAGGGCGTGGGCGCCATGGTGTTCACCCATGTGGGCCCGGTGCTCTGCGCCGGCGCCGACATGAAGGCGACGCCGGAGCCTAAGGATCCGGTCACCGGCATCCGGCCGTCGGTGGCGACCCTGGGCATGGCCGACGACACCGGCTGGATACATCTGCTGCGGCGCTCGAAGCCCAGCGTGGTGGCGCTGAATGGCACGGCGGTGGGCCTGGGGGCGACCCATGTGCTGGCCATGGATATCCGCATCGGCAGCCCCAACGCGGCCTACTCCTTCCCGTTCCTGGCGGTGGGCACCATGCCGGAGTTCGGCTTCAGCGCGCTGTTGCCGCGCATCGTCGGGTTCGCCGCGGCCATGGAGCTTTGCCTGACCTCGGCCAAGCTCGACGCCGACCAGTCGTTGGCCCGCGGCCTGTTGAGCCGCATCGTCCCGGAGGCGACGCTCCGGGCCGAGGCGGTGGCGCTGGCGTCCACCCTGGCCAAGTTGCCGCCGCTGCAGACCCGGCTCACCCGCCAGCTGCTGCACGACAACGCCGCCGAGCCGGACCTTAACACGGTGATGACCCGTGAGCGCGACGCCTTCATCACCCTGTTCCGCGCCCAGCGGGCGGGGCAGGCGCGGGAATCGGCCAAGGGGCTGACTTCCAACCGTTGATCAAGGTCAAGGCGGAACGCCGGCGGGTTCTATTCATTTTCGTCCTGATGGTCGCGCGCGCGGCGTGACGAGGCGAAGGAATAGGCGATGGACGCGAAAATCTCGACCCACAAGCTGATCACCGCCAAGCGGGTGAACGGCACGGCGGTGCTGAATCAGGCCGGTGAGCGGATCGGCCATGTGGAGGACCTGTCGATCCACAAGACCTCCGGCCAGGTGGTCTATGCGCTGATCTCGTTCGGCGGTTTCCTGGGGCTCGGCGAACAGATCCACCCGGTGCCGTGGTCGGTGCTCGACTACGACCCGGACAAGGGCGGCTATGTGACCAGCCTGACCAAGGCGGAGCTGGAGGCGGCGCCCAGCCTCGACGACAAGGAACTCGAGGACCTGGGGGTCGGCGAGGTCTGGCGCAACCGCATCTTTGAATACTACGGCCGCTACGGCGCCGTGCCGTACATCTGAGGCGGTTGGCGGCGGGCCCGGCCTCGTTCCGGAGCCGGGTCTGGTCATTCCCTATTTCTATCTCTGGCGGCGTGAAAATGAGGCCGGGGAGGAGAGCGGCAGAAAGCTGCGGCCGAGCCTGATCGTCATCGCAGCCACCTACGCACCCTCGAGGAAGGTGCGTGTTGCTGTCTGCCCAATCACCACGAAGCCGCCGGATGGCTCGCGCGCCGCGATTTAAATGCCGCCGCGGGTGCGGGCGCACCTGAATTTGGATGCCGCGCGCTCGTGGATCATCTGCGACGAGTACAACGAGTTCACCTGGCCAGGGGTCGATCTCGACATGGCGCCAGGCGGAGGGTCCAGTTACGGGTTTGCGCCGATCGCATTGATCGAGCGCGTACGCGCCGAACTGCGCGCGGCCCGGGCGCGCGGCGCGTTCAAGCCTGTCATCAGGACGGAATAGGGGCTCGCGCCAGCCCGAGGTTGGCGGAAATCCGCCTATTCGTTCTACACCGGGTCGTAGGGGAACACCGTCGCCGAGGCGCCCAGGTCGGTGAATTTGGTGCGCATCGCCGGCAGGCCGCTGTCGATCAGCGACCTGGGCGACCAGCCGTCGGTGCGGGCCACGGAGGCCACCGGGCGCGGGTGATTGAACAGGATCACCTCGTTGCC
>CAXNKO010000026.1:0-10630 GCA_964202685.1 Caulobacterales bacterium | reverse complement strand
GGCGTCGATGTCTATCAGTACAGCTACGACCTCACCGACTACTCCGCCTACAAGACCAATTCGATCGGCGGCGGGGTGAGGCTGGACTTCCCGCTGACCCTGAATTCCCGCGGCGCGCTGAACTACACCCTGCGGCGCGACAAGGTGAGCATCGATAATTCTTTCTGCGATCCAAACGCCCCGATCGTGTCCCTGTCGATCTGCGACCAGCGGGGCCAGTTCCTCACCTCTCTGGTGGGATATGGCTATAGCCTCGACCGGCGCAACGATCGGATCAATCCCACCCGCGGCTTCACCCTCGGGTTCACGCAGGATCTGGCTGGGGTCGGCGGCGACGTGAACTATCTGAGCACCCGGGCGTCGGGAAGCTGGCACCACGGTTTCACGAAAACCATCGTGCTCAACGTCACCGGAGAAGCCGGCTACATCACCGGTTGGGGTGGTGACACCATCCGCATCAACGACCGTTTCTATAAGGGCGGTGACTCGTTCCGTGGCTTCGAGGTCGCGGGTCTGGGGCCGCGCGACACAAACCTGAACCGGACGGATTCCCTCGGCGGAAAGGCCTATGCGATCGGTTCGGTGGAGCTGCTGATTCCCACCGGTCTCCCCGAGCAGTACGGCATCAAGGCCGCATTGTTCACCGACTTCGGCGCCGTGGGCCTCCTCGACCGCAAGGACAAGCTGGCCATCAACGGTGTCCGCGATCCGCTGATCTTCGACGATTTCTCCCCGCGCGCGGCGGCGGGTGTCAGCATATTCTGGAAGTCGCCCATGGGGCCGATTCAATTCGACTTCTCGCGGGTGCTCAAGAAAGAGCCCTACGACCGTACGGAAACATTCCGCTTCACCCAAACAACCAGGTTCCAATAGTCATGACTTCCAAGATTTTCGCCGCTGCGACGTGTGTCGCTTCCCTGGCGGTCACTACGAGTGCGTTTGCCCAGGTGGCTCCGGCGGCTCCGGTGATCACACATGGCGCGTCCATCGCGAACCTTTGCATCCTGTCGATCGAGGGCGCGATCGGCGCATCGACAGTGGGAAAATATGTCAATACCCGGATGGAGCAGATCGTCGCGCAGGTGAACGCCGAGTTGAACGCCGAGCGCACGTCCATCGACAACGAGGCCAAGTCCTTGGATGCCCAACGGGCCACCCTTGATCAGAGCACCCTGGAGCGCCGGGCATCAGACCTGCAGGTTCGCGCCAACGCCCTCCAGCGTAAGGCACAGCAACGTGACCGCGAGGTCGGCGCGACCGAGCAGAAGGCTTTGGGGCGTATTAGCCAGGAGCTGGAACCCCTGATCCGCCAAGTCTATCAGCAAAAGCAATGCAGTGTGCTTCTGCGCCGCGACGCGGTGGTGATCGCCAGCTCTGCCATGGACGTCTCACCACAGGTGGTGACGGCGCTGAACGCGAAGATCACCCAGTTCGCGGTTGATCGAGAGCGTCTCGACCAGCAGGGGGCGGCTACGCCGGCCGCCGCGCCGGCCAATCGCTAGGCTGCGAAACAATCGGGCGCGGCGCCAATGACGCCCGATCCACGATTCTTCGAGGCGCTAGGGCCGGTGAGCCTGGACGAGCTGGCCCGGCTCACCGGCGCCCAGCTCTCGCCTGCCGACGCTGGCGAGCGCTTTGTGGGCGGCGTGGCGATCCTGTCGCACGCGAACTCCGACACCGTGACGTTCGTGGCCGATCGGTCGTACCTGACTAATCTGACGGGGATTCGCCCGGGCGCCTGCTTCCTCCACTCCCAGTCCGCTGGTTCCGCGCCCGAGGGCTGCGCAGTTTTGATCACGGCGGAGCCACAGGCGGCCTACGCCCTGGCCGCGGAGCGGCTCCACAAGCCCCGGCTCGTGTTGACCGGCGTCTCGGTCGATGCGCGCGCCGACCTGGAGGAAGGAGTGATCCTCGCGCCTGGTGTGGTGATTGGACCGGGCGCACGGATCGGCCGCGGCTCCATCATCGGAGCCAATTGCGTGATTGGCCCGGGGGTCGCCATCGGTCGCGATTGCGTGATCGGCGCTGGCGTCTCCATCGCCTTTGCACTGATTGGTGATCACGTACGCATCCACGCCGGGGCGGTGATCGGGGAAGCTGGATTTGGTTCCGCCACTGGCTCTGCGGGCCTGGTCGACATGCCTCAACTTGGTCGGGTCATCATTCAAGACCGCGTCACGATCGGCGCCAACAGCTGTGTCGATCGCGGCGCCTTCGAGGACACCGTCATCGGCGAGAACAGTAAGATCGACAATCTTGTTCATATCGCCCACAACGTCCGCGTCGGGCGCAACTGTGCGATGGCGGCGCTCACCGGCATTGCGGGCAGTGTCTGGATTGGTGACGGCGTGCAGTTCGGTGGCAAGGTGGGCATAGCGGATCACGTCGTCATCGGTGACGGTGCCCGTGTGGCGGGCGCTGCGGCGGTGATGCGGGATATTCCGCCCGGTGAGACCTGGGGCGGGCTTCCCGCCCGGCCGATAAAACGCTGGATGCGGGAGACGGCCTGGCTTGCGCGCGAATCCGGTCGTCGTAAGGGGGACACGCCATGAGCGACAAGTCGACGGTCGCGGAAAGCGTCAGCGAAATCGACATCAGTGAGGTGCTCAGGCGGATACCGCACCGCTATCCGTTCCTGCTGGTCGATCGGGCCGAGGACTATCGGCCTCACCAGTCGATCGTCGGGATCAAGTGTGTCACGTTCAATGAGCCCTTCTTTCAGGGTCACTTTCCCGACTATCCAGTTATGCCCGGGGTCCTCATCGTCGAGGCTCTGGCCCAGACGGGTGCGGTGTTGATGTCGAAGTCCATGGACGTCGATACGGCCGGCAAGACCATCTTCTTCGTCTCCCTCGACAACTGCCGGTTCCGCGCGCCTGTGCGGCCTGGCGATGTGCTCAGGCTCTGTGTCGAAGTGCTTCGGGCCAGGGGTGATCTGTTCAAGTTCCGTGGTCGGGCCATGGTGGGCGACAAGGTGGCCGCCGAGGCGGATTTCGCGGCCATGCTGGTGGAGACGCCGTGAGCGTCGAGGTCCATCCCACCGCCATCGTCGCGCCTGCGGCTGAGCTGGCGGACGGCGTGCGGATTGGCCCCTACTGCCTGGTCGGTGAAAATGTGAAGCTGGGACAGCGCACCACGTTGCTGTCCCACGTGGTGATCGAGGGGCACACGGAGATAGGCGCCGAATGTACTATTCGCCACTTCGCCAACCTAGGGGCGCCGCCTCAGGCCGCCTATGACGGCGAGCCGACACGTTTGGTGGTGGGCGACCGTAATCTGATCCGTGAGCATGTTACTATGCATATCGGCACCGCATCGGGCCGGGGCGTCACCGAGGTGGGAAACGACGGCCAGTTCATGGCGACCGCCCACGTGGGGCATGACTGCGTTGTCGGCGACAATGTCATTCTCGCTCATTCCGCCACCCTCGGCGGCCATGTGCAGATTGGCGACTTCGTCATGGTCAGTGGCCTGGCGGCGGTTCACCAGTATTGCCGGGTCGGCCGGCATTCCTTCATCGGCGGTCTTGCGGCGGTGACCCGTGATGTGATCCCGTACTGCCTGGTCTGGGGCAACCACGCCCATTTGGAAGGCCTGAATCTTGTCGGCCTGAAGCGCCGCAACTTTTCGCGTGAGACCATCAATCATATGCGGTCCGCCTACCGGCTGATGTTCGCCGACGAGGGCACGTTCCAGGAGCGACTGGAGGACGCGGCGGCCACCTATGGCGATTGTGCGGAAGTCATGGAGATCATCCAGTTCATCCGTGACGATGCGACACGGCCGCTTTGCCTGCCCGAGCGCGAGGTATGAGGCGATGCGCAAGCTCGGCTTGATCGCGGGCGGTGGGGGACTGCCCAGACGGATCGCCGAGTACTGCGAGCGGGCTGGCCGGCCCTATTTCGTCCAGCGCCTTAAAGGGATCGCCGAGTCCGATCTGGCGGACTTTCCGGGTGAAGACGTCGGTCTGGCCGAAATTGGCAAATGCTTCAGAAATCTCAGGCGCGCGGGGTGTCAGTCGGTTTGTCTGGCCGGCACGGTTGCGCGGCCTGACTTCACCAGCCTGATCCCGGACCTCCAGGGGTTGCAGGCGCTGCCCGGCGTGATCGCCGCCGCGCGTCATGGCGACGATGCGCTCCTGCGTCATCTGGTGGGCCTGTTCGAGAAGGCGGGTTTCCTTGTGGAAGGCGCCCATGAAGTTGTGACCGATCTGACCCTGCCGGCCGGCCGGTTGGGCCGGTACGGTCCATCGCAGGCGCAGATGGCCGACGTCACTCGGGCGCTGGAAGTGGCGCGTGCGATCGGAACGCTGGACATCGGCCAGGGGGCGGTGGTTTGCGATGGCCTGGTGCTGGCGGTGGAGTCCCAGGAAGGAACCGACGCCATGCTGAGCCGGGTGGCGGATCTGCCGGCGGCGCTTCGCGGCGCGGCCGATCGCCCCCGAGGGGTGCTGGCCAAGACCCCCAAGCCGATCCAGGAACACCGGGTCGACCTGCCGACCATAGGCGCCGGCACGGTGCAGGCCGCGGCGCGCGCGGGTCTCGCAGGCATAGCAGGGGAGGCGGGTGGCCTGCTGGTGCTCGATCGCGAGACGGTCATCGCGCTTGCTGACGAACTTGGCCTGTTCGTGGTGGGCGTCGCGCCGGGATCGACGTGACCCGGCGGCTCTGCGTGATGATGGTGGCCGCCGAGGCGTCGGGCGACGACCGCGGGGCAGGGCTGGCGCGGGCCCTGCGCGCGCGCCTGGGCGATGACGTGCGTTTCGTCGGCACGGGTGGCGCCAAGCTGGCGGAGGAGGGGGTCAATAGCCCCTTTGACATTGCTGATCTCTCCATTGCGGGCATTTTCGAAGGATTGATGGCCTATCCGCGTGTGATGCGCCGAGTTGGCGACACGGTGGCGCTTGCCATCCGGGAGCAGCCAGACGTGGTCGTGCTTATCGATTCCTGGGGCTTCACTATCCGCGTTGCGGCGGTCTTGCGGCGGCTGCGCCCCAACTTGCCGCTGGTGAAGTACGTGGCCCCGCAAGTCTGGGCTTGGCGGCCTGGGCGGGCGCGCAAGCTGGCGGCGTGTGTTGATCACCTGCTGTCGATCAACGCTGTGGATTCCGCCTATTTTGCTCCGGTTGGCCTCGCAACCACCTTCGTTGGCGACGCGACCCTGGCTCAGGACTATTCCGGCGCGGATCCCATGCGGCTGCGGGCCGCGATTGGCGTCCAGGCCGATGCGCCGATCCTACTGATGTTGCCTGGCAGCCGGCCCGGTGAAATTCGACGGGTGTTGCCGCCGTTTCTGGATGCAGCTTTGTGGCTCTTGCGCGAACGACCGGAACTACAGGTTGTCGTGCCGGCGGCGGCGCCGGTCGCCGAACGGGTTAAACGCGCACTGGCCGGGGCCTCGGATCGAATCCATGTGGTGGAGGGTCAGGCCGCGAAGCAGGACGCGATGAAGGCGGCGACGGTGGCGCTTGCCTGCAGTGGGACCGTGACGACTGAGCTCGCCCTGGCCGGGTGCCCGATGGTGGTCGGTTACCGCCTGGGCCCCATGACCCACTTGGTGCTGAAACACCTGCTGCGCTCCCGCTTCATCACCATGATCAATATTGCAGCCGGGCAAGAGATCGCCACGGAGCGGCTGCAGACCGCCTGCGACGGCGTTACCCTGGCTGCCGATCTTGCCGGCCTGCTCGACGATCCCCAAGGTCGGGCGCGCCAGATCAATGCGCAAGACGCTGCGCTAGAGGCGATGGGGCGCGGCGGCCCTGATCCATCAGAATCCGCCGCCGAGGCGATCCTGGTGTTTCTGTCGCAGCGGCGAAGGTGATCAGCCCCGCTTGTCTAGAGCCACGAAATCCCGCTGCGGCGCACCCGTGTAGATTTGCCGCGGACGGCTAATTTTGTAGTTCGGGTCGTCGATCATCTCCTTCCACTGAGAGATCCAGCCCACAGTGCGGGCCACTGCGAACAGCACGGTGAACATCTCCGGCGGGAATCCCAACGCGCGAAGCGTTATTCCTGAGTAAAAATCTACATTCGGATAGAGTTTTCGTGACACGAAGTAATCGTCGCTAAGCGCAATCCGCTCCAACTCCATCGCCACTTTCAGCAAAGGATCATCATCACGACCAACTTCGGCAAGAACCTCATGACATGTCTGCTGCATCACCTTGGCGCGAGGGTCGTAGTTCTTGTAGACCCGATGCCCAAAGCCCATCAGGCGATAGTCGCGAGACTTCACGCCTTGAACGAACTCGGGGATCTTATCGACCGTTCCGATGTCCATAAGCATGTTGAGGCACTCTTCGTTGGCGCCTCCGTGCGCCGGGCCCCACAGGCAGGCGATGCCGGCGGCTATGCAGGCGAAGGGGTTGGCGCCCGAGGATCCCGCATTTCGCACAGTCGAAGTGGAGGCGTTCTGCTCGTGGTCGGCGTGCAGGGTGAATATCCGGTCCATCGCCCGGGTCAGCACCGGATTGGGCTTCCAGTCTTCGGCTGGAACCGAGAAGCACATGCGCAGAAAATTTTCCGCATAGGACAGGTCGTTGCGCGGATGCACGAACGGCTGACCTATGGAATACTTGTACGCGCGCGCCGCGATGGTCGGCATCTTGGCGATCAGCCGGTGCGACGAGATCATTCGCTGGGTAGGATCCTCCACGTTGGTGGAGTCATGGTAGAATGCCGACAGCGCGCCCACCGCGCCCACCATGATCGCCATGGGGTGAGCGTCGCGCCGAAACCCCTGGAAGAACCGGTCGAACTGCTCGTGCAGCATGGTGTGATAGGTGATGGTGTGGTCGAACTTGGCGAATTCGGCCGCGTTCGGGAGCTCACCGTGCAGAAGCAGATAGCAGACCTCGATGAAGCTCGACTTCTCCGCCAGCTGTTCGATCGGGTAACCGCGATGCAGCAGGATACCGGCGTCGCCGTCGATGAAGGTGATCTTGCTGTCGCAGCTCGCGGTGGAGGTGTAGCCAGGATCGAAGGTGAACACGTCGGCCTGGGCGTAAAGCTTGCGGATATCCACGACATGGGGCCCGACGGTGCCGGCGATCACCGGAAGATCGACCGCCTTGTCGCCGATCGTGAATTTCGCCATCTCGGCCATGCGATCCCCTTCCGATTCCTACGCGTGAACGCCTGTTTGCCGAGCGTTATAGCGACTTAGTTGCGCTGCGAAAGTGCGTCATCAATCCGGCCCAGGCTTTCGGCTTTGCCGAGGCTCACCAACGCACCCGCCAGGTCTGGCGCCGGCGCGCCCCCGGAAAGGATAGCCCGCAGCGCCGGCCCGATTTTGCCTAGGCCAACGCCTTCGGATTCGGCGAAGCTTCGCAGGGCTGACTCCAGGGCCGATACGGACCAGTCGGCGTTGCCCGTCAATGCCGTGCGCAGACGGCCGAAGCGCGCCCGGGTTTCGTCCGACAGCAGGGCCAGCGCCTTGTCCGGTAGCTCTAGCGGACGGGTCTTGAGGACGAACAGGGTCTGATCGGCAAGTTCCAGCAGGGTCTTGGCGCCATCGCGCACCAGCGGAATGGTGCGTTGCAATATTTCCACCTCGTTCCCGTGCCGCGGCCAGTCTCGGCTGCGATGAATTTCGGCCACAAGCTGGGCCAGCCGCGCCGGTTCGGCCTGGCGAATCCAGTGATTGTTGATGTGGTTGAGCTTGGCCCAGTCCAGCCGCGCCGGGGCGCTCACAACATCGGCCACATCGAACCAGGCGCTCGCCTGTTCGGAGGTGAATATCTCGTCGTCGCCATGTCCCCAACCAAGCCGCGCAAGATAGTTGCGCATGGCTTCGGGCAGATAGCCCATGGCGTCGAATTCGGTCAGGGCCTGGGCGCCATGGCGCTTGGAGAGCTTGGCGCCGTCCGGCCCATGGATCATCGGTAAGTGCGCCCACACCGGCAGGCTCCAGTTCAGGGCCTGATAGATCAGGGTCTGGCGCGCGGCGTTGTTAAGGTGGTCGTCGCCGCGGATCACGTGGGTGATTCCCATGTCGTGGTCGTCCACCACCACAGCCAGATTGTAGGTCGGACCGCCGTCGCTGCGCAGCAGGATCAGGTCGTCAAGCTCCTGGTTTCGGAACGTGACGGCGCCCTTAACCCGGTCGTGGATAACGGTCTCGCCCGCCAGCGGCCCCTTGAATCGAACCACGAATGGGCGGTTTTCACCGGCGGCGGTGTCTCGGTCGCGCCAGGGTGAGCGGATAGCCCGTCCGTCGGCGCGGGCCTTTTCTCGTTCCGCGGCGAGCTCTTCGACGGTCATGTAGCAGCGATAGGCGCCGCCCCTGGCCAGCAGATCCTGGGCCACGGCCCGGTGACGATCGGCCCGCGCCGCCTGGAACACCGGCGGCTCGTCCGGCTCGAGACCAAGCCAGCGGAGACCCTCGAATATCACTTCGACGGCGGCGGCCGTGGAACGCTCCCGATCCGTGTCCTCCACCCGCAGAAGGAACCTGCCGCCCGTATGGCGCGCATAAAGCCAGTTGAACAGCGCCGTGCGGGCCGTTCCTATGTGCATGTCGCCGGTGGGCGAGGGGGCGATCCGGGTGACGACAGGGACTTCGGGCATGGAACTCGGGGCTGAGGGCGCACCCCATGGCGGGGCGCGGCTCCTTACCATGCCCTGGCGTAGCGGTCCTAGCCTCGCCGCAGACTGGTTTCGGCGCCAGGGAGATATGCAGGTGGGCCGTATCGCCCTCTGGAGTCCGGTGGCGCTAGGCTGTGGCGCGGCGATCTATTTCGCCCTGCCGCTGGAACCCCTCCCGTGGGTGGCGGCCATCGCGCTCCTGGTTGCAGTTCTGCTTGTGGCGGCAGCGCGCAATGCTGCAGCGGGTGGAGCGCTTGGGGTGACCGCCGTGCTAGCCGCCTGCGCACTGGCGGGATTCGGTCTGGCGAAGCTGCGCGAAGAGCGGGTGAAGGCGCCGGTGGCGCTAACCGCTGAGCGACCCCAATGGATCGAGGGCTGGGTGGTCGATGTCGCCAATCGGGGTGTCGGTGGGCCGAGGATTTTGCTGGCCCCGACCTATGTCAGCGGCCTTGTGCCGCGAGACACCCCGATCCGCGTGCGCGTCACCCTTCGCGACGAGGCCGCTGTCCCATCGCCGGGAGCGGCCGTAAGCGTGCTGGCCATTCTCAATCCGCCGCCGCCGCCGGCAAGCCCCGGCGCCTATGATTTCGCCCGCGACGCCTATTTTGAGAGTGTCGGCGGGGTCGGATTTGCGCTCGGCGCGCCCCGGCCGATCGCTCCGGACGCGGCGGCGCCCTGGCGTCTGCGTTGGACCATGGCGGTGAACGCTGTGCGGTGGGCCCTGGCGAAGCAAATTGTCGAAGACCTGGGGGCCAGGACCGGGGGCCTGGCGGCGGCCATGACGACTGGGCACGAAGCCTTCATTCCGCCGGATGAGGTCGATGATCTGCGCGCGGCGGGCCTGGCGCACATCATTTCCATCTCCGGCCTGCACATGGCCATCGTCGGAGGCTTCGCCTTCGCCGCTGCGCGTCTGGGCGTGGCGGCCTGGCCCTGGCTGGCGTTGCGGATCAACGGCAAGAAGCTGGCCGCCCTGGTCGGCCTAGCCGCCGTGGGCGGCTATCTGGTGCTGTCCGGTGCGCCGGCGCCGGCCCAGCGGGCGGCGATCACCGCCGCGGTGGCCTTCGCCGCGATCCTGGTGGATCGACAGGCCATCAGCCTGCATGCCCTGGCCGTGGCCGCCTTGATCATCGTGGCGCTGCAGCCGGACGCGGTGGTCGAGCCTGGTTTTCAGATGTCCTTCGCCGCCACCGCCGCCCTGGTGGCCCTGGCTGAGCTTTGGCCACGGCCGCTCCGCGAGATCAACACGCCCTGGCCGATTCGCACCGTCCAGGCCGCGGGGGTCTGGATCGGCGCCAGCATCGCCGCCAGTTTCGTGGCCGGACTGGCGACCGCGCCATTCGCAATGCACCACTTCAACCGGGTCTCGACCTGGGGGCTGCCGGCCAATCTGGCGGTCGCGCCCATATCGAGCTTGCTGATGATGCCGGCTCTTGCCCTGGGGGCCGCCCTGACCCCCCTGGGACTCGGCCACGCGCCGCTCGCGGTGGCGGGCGCCGCCATCGAGGTGATGCTGCGGATCGCTCATGTGGCGGCCAGCGCCCCCCATGCGATGCTGATCACCGCGAGTGCTCCAGCCTGGACCCTGCCGGCGGCGTTCCTGGGACTCCTGTGGCTATGCCTATGGCGAGGCCGGCTGCGCTGGGCAGGCGCGCCTATCGCCTGCGCGGTGCTCCTGGCGCCACGGCCTGAGCCCCCCGACGCCTGGGTGGCGGCGGACGGGGCGGCGGTGGCGGTTCGAATGGCGGACGATGCGGTGTTGTTCCGCCCCGACGTCCGTCGCTTCGCAGCTGAGCTCTGGGCGCGAAGGCGGGGTCTCGCGCCATCCCAGGACAGCGCGCCGCGCGATTTGGCCTATGACTGCGACCGATGGAGCTGCGCGCCCCGGGGCCGGGCGAGCGCCCCGTCCATCGCCGCCATCTGGAGCCGCAAACCGGTCGCTCGTGAACGCGTGCAGGCTCTGTGTCGCCATTCTCAGGTCGTGATCCTGAGGGGCCGAACCGAGCAGCCGTCATGTCCCCGCACCCTGGTTCTCTCTGCCG
>CAXNKO010000025.1:0-10649 GCA_964202685.1 Caulobacterales bacterium | reverse complement strand
GGGTTGCGCCATGCTCCCCCTCTGGAGGAGCTGTCAGCGAAGCTGACTGAGGGGGACTTTCTCGCTCGTCTCGACGGCGTGCTGGAAGACAGCGTGCGGGTGCATCAGCGGTCCGACGTGCCCTATGGCCTGTTCCTGTCCGGCGGCGTCGATTCCGCCGCCATCGCCACCCTGATGGCGCGGCTGAACGACCGGCCGGTGACCGCCTTCACCTGCGGGTTCGACGTCCCCGGCGCCGCCGACGAGCGGGGCCAGGCCGAGCGGGTGGCCCGGGCGCTGGACCTGGACTGGCGCGAAACACGCTTTGACGAGGCGGACTTCTGGCGGCTGCTGCCCCGGGCCGCCTGGGCCCTGGACGATCCCACCGCCGACTATGCGGTGCTGCCGACCCTGAAACTCGCCGAAGCCGCCAAGGGGACGCTGACCGTGGTGCTGACCGGCGAGGGTGGCGACGAGCTGTTCGGCGGCTACGGGCGTTACCGGCGGGCGCTCAGGCCCGCCTGGCTGGGCGGACGCGCTGCGGAGCCTCGGCCCGAGGACCCCCAGGTCCTGGCCCGCTGGCGCGCCGCAGCGCCGCCGCCGCCGGGCCTCACCCGGCTGCAAGAGGCCCAGTGGGCGGACATCGCCACCTGGTTGCCCGCCGACCTGCTGACCAAGCTGGACCGCTGCCTGATGGCCCACGGGCTGGAGGGGCGCACGCCGTTCCTCGACGCCGAAGTGGCGGCCTTCGCCTTCGGCCTGCCCGACCGGTTCAAGGTGCGGGGCGGCCATGGCAAGTGGCTGCTGCGGGCCTGGCTGGCCCGCACCTGTCCCGCCGCCGCCACCTGGGCCCGCAAGCAGGGCTTCACCGTGCCGGTGGACGCCTGGATCGCCCCCCGCGCGGGCGACATCGCCCAGCGGGTGGCCAAGGTCGAGGCGGTGCGCCGGCTGCGCGCGCCCGAGGCCGTGGGCGCCGCCTTCGCCAGGCCGGGCGGGGGTTGGCCGCTGCTGTTCTTCGCGGTCTGGTCGCTGATCCACCTGGAAGGCGCCGCCCCGGAAGCGGCCCTGGACGTGGTGTGCGGATCGATCTGATCGCCTATCCTGACCGCCGCCGCCTGGAGACCGCTTCGATGTTTCGACCGACCCCCCTCGCCCTGCTGGCGTTCGTCGCCCTGGCGGGCTGTGGCTCGCCCGCGCCCGCCGACGAGCACCGGCCCGCCAACGCCCCGCATCTGCAGCCGGCGTTTCCGGGCCAGACCCGCGCGCCGCTGGTGAAATCCGAGCTGGCCTATCAGGTGGCCACGGCGGCCGAGGGCCTGGATCGCCCCTGGGCCATCGCCTTCCTGCCCGACGGGCGGATGCTGGTCACCGAGAAGCCCGGCCGCCTGCGCCTGGTGGGCGCGCAAGGCGCGCTCTCGGAACCCGCGGCGGGGCTGCCCAAGGTGGACAGCCGTGGCCAGGGCGGTCTGCTGGGCCTGGCGGTGGATCCGGCCTTCGCCGCCAACGGCCTGATCTACTGGAGCTATGCCGAGAAGCATGATGACGGGCGCACCAACACCGCCGTGGCCCGCGGGCGGCTGGTCGCCGACGCCGCCCGGCCGCGCCTGGAGGAGGTGAAGGTGATCTTCCGCCAGACGCCCTCGGTGGACTCCACCTATCACTACGGCTCGCGGCTGGTGTTCGGCCGCGACGGGACCCTGTTCATCACGCTCGGCGAGCGCGCGAAGATGGAGGGCCGGGTGCAGGCCCAGCGCCTGGACGGGACCCTGGGCAAGGTGGCGCGGATCAATCCCGACGGCTCTATTCCGGTGGACAATCCCTTCCGGCAGACCTCCGGCGCGCGGGCGGAAATCTGGTCTATCGGCCACCGCAATGTGCAGGGCGCGGCGCTCAACCCCCGCACCGGGCGGCTATGGACCGTGGAGCATGGGGCGCGCGGCGGCGACGAGCTCAACATTCCCCTGGCGGGCAAGGACTATGGCTGGCCGACCATCAGCTATGGGATCGAATATACTGGCGGTGCGATCGGCGACGGGATCAGCCAGAAGACCGGCATGGAGCAGCCGGTCTATTACTGGGATCCGGTGATCGCGCCCTCCGGCATGGCCTTTTACGAGGCCGAGCTGTTCCCGGCCTGGAAGGGCAGCCTGTTCATCGGGGCCATGGGCGGCATGCACCTGGCCCGCCTGGCCCTGGACGGGGACAGGGTGACGAGCGAGGAGCGGCTGCTGAGCGACCTCAACGAGCGCATCCGCGACGTGGTGGCGGGCCCGGACGGCGCCCTCTATGTGGCCACCGACAGCCCCATGGGCCGCATTCTGCGGATCACGCCGAAGCGGTGAGCGGGCCCCCTCCGCCGCGAAAAGGACGCCAGAGGGGGAGCATGGCCGCGGCGGCGCTCGCTGTTGACTCCCCTACCGACCCCGCGCCGCCTGATCGGCGCGGATCTTCTGCTGCAGGTCGCCGTACTTGGACAGCTCCATGCGCGCCACGGTGCGGGCGTGGACTTCGTCGGGGCCGTCGGCCAGGCGCAGGGTGCGGATGGAGGCATAGGCCCTGGCCAGGCCGAAGTCGGTGGTCACTCCGCCGCCGCCATGGGCCTGGATGGCGTGGTCGATGATGCCCAGCGCCATGTTCGGGGCCTGGACCTTGATCATGGCGATCTCCAGCCGGGCCACCTTGTTGCCGGCCTTGTCCATCATGTCGGCGGCCTTGAAGCAAAGCAGCCGGGTCATCTCGATGTCGATGCGGGCCCGGGCGATGCGCTCTTCCCAGACCGACTGTTCGGAGACGTATTTGCCGAACGCCTTGCGGCTCTGCAGCCGCAGGCACATCTTTTCCAGCGCCACCTCGGCGGCGCCAATGATGCGCATGCAGTGATGGATGCGGCCCGGTCCCAGCCGGCCCTGGGCGATCTCGAAGCCGCGGCCCTCGCCCAGCAGCAGGGCCTCCTCCACCGGCACCCGCACGTTTTCCAGCAACACCTCGGCGTGGCCGTGGGGCGCATCGTCGTAGCCGAACACCGGCAGCATGCGCACGATCTTCACCCCAGGAGTGTCCATGGGCACCAGCACCTGGCTCTGCTGGGCGTGGGTCTGGGCGCCGAAGTCGGTCTTGCCCATGACGATGGCCACCTTGCAGTGGGGGTCGCCGACCCCGGACGACCACCACTTGCGGCCATTGATCACATAGTGGTCGCCGTCGCGCTCGATGCGGGTCTCGATATTGGTGGCGTCTGAAGAGGCCACGTCCGGCTCGGTCATCAGGAAGGCCGAGCGGATCTTGCCGTTCATCAGGTCGCGCAGCCAGCGCTCCTTCTGGGCCAGGGTGCCGTAGCGCTGGAACACCTCCATGTTGCCGGTGTCGGGCGCCGAGCAGTTGAACACCTCCGACGACCACTGCACCCGGCCCATGATCTCGGCCAGGGGGGCGTATTCCAGGTTGGTCAGGCGCGGGCTGTCGAACTCGAAACTGTCGTCCACATGGGCGTGGCCGGCCGAGGGCGGCATGAACAGGTTCCACAGGCCCTGGGCCTTGGCCTTGGCCTTGAGCTCTTCGATGATCGGGATGGTCTTCCAGCGGTCGCCCTCGGCCTGCTGGGCGTCATAGACCGGGACCGCCGGATAGATGTGCTCCTCGAAGAAGGCCGTGAGCCTGGCGATCAGGTCTTTCTGACGCGGGGAGAATTCGAAATCCACGGGCGGCCTCCTGGGTTCAAACGCATGTTTGAACGACGTTCTGCCATGCCGGGGCGGCCTGGACAAGGCGAGGCCGGGCGGCTCGACGCCGGGGCGTGCGCGGGTGTAGGCCAGAGGCGGGGAGCAAGCCATTGAGTTGGGCCGTAGGCGTTTTCATCGTCGTCATGAGCTTTGCCACCGCCACCCTGTCGGGGGTGTTCGGCATGGCCGGCGGTCTGGTGCTGATGGGGGCGCTGGCGCTGGTGCTGCCGGTGGGGGCGGCCTTCGCCACCCACGGGATCTTGCAGGTGGCCGCCAACGGCTGGCGCGCGGTGCTGCACCGGCGCCATGTTCGCTGGCCGATCGTGGGGATTTACGCCCTGGCGTCGCTGGTGGTGGGCGCGGTGGTGCTGTCCCTGGCCTTCGCCCCGTCGAAGCCGGTGCTGTTCCTGCTCATGGGCCTGGTCCCGGGGATCCTCTGGCTGCCGAAGGGTTGGCTCAGGCTCGATGCGGCCCGGCCGGGCCACGCCTTCCTGTCGGGCCTGCTGGTGACGGGGGTCAATCTCACCGCGGGGGTCGCCGGGCCGCTGCTGGACATCTTCTTCGTGCGCACGGCGCTTTCCCGCCACGCCATCGTCGCCACCAAGGCGGCGACCCAGGTGTTTTCCCACCTGGCCAAGATCGTCGTCTATGGCGCCCCGCTACTGGCGCAGCCGCAAGGGGGCCTGCCGCCCTGGCCGGTGTTCGCCGCCGGGGTGGGGGTGGGTCTGCTGGGCACAGCGCTGGGCGGGCGGATCCTCGACGCCATGAGCGACGCCCGCTTCCTGGCCTGGACGCGGCTGATCGTCACCGGCGTGGGGGGCGTCTATCTGATCCAGGCCGCCTGGCTGTTCGCCGCCGCCTAGAGCGTGACAGCCGCAAGTGGATACCGGTTGAGGCGCCCGTCACGCTCTAAACTGTTGCAGATCGACCCTTACCGGATCAGGTGAAGCCACCTGATCCGGTAAGGGTCTAAGGCCAAAAAAAAGAGCCGCAGCCTTGCCGGCGCGGCTCAGTTGTTTGGGAGGAAACGCCCAGATTGGGCAGGCTTCAGATAGGGTGATGCTGTCGGACCGCAAGGGTTTCGCTGTGAAAAATTGGACCTGACATGCAACTCGCCCCTCGAACGCTCCGCAACGCCTGGGTGACCTTGGAGCCGATGGCCGAGATCCACCGGGCGGCGTTACGCCGGGCGTGCGACGCCGATCCCGAGACGTGGATCCGCTTCTATCCCTTCTCCATGGCCGGCGAACACTTCGAGTCCAGCTGGACAAGCCTGCGCGGCGACGTGGCGGCGGGGCGCATGATTCAGTTCGCGGTGATCGTCGAGGGTCAATGCGTCGGCATGACCAGCTACATCGCCCCCGACCCCGCCAACCGCTCGGTGGAGATCGGCGCCACCTACTATGCGCCCGACCACCGCGGCGGAGCGGTCAATCCAGCCGCCAAGCGGCTGCTGCTCGGCGCGGCGTTCGAGGCCGGCGCGAACCGGGTTTGGCTGAATGTGGATGCGGCCAACGCGCGGTCCCGCGCCGCGGTGCTAAAGCTGGGCGCCGTGCAGGAGGGTATCCTGCGCCAGGACCGGGTCACCTGGACCGGGCGGGTGCGCGACACGGTGATCTATTCGATCCTCGCCGCGGAGTGGCCGGCCGTGCGTGCGGGTCTGGACGCGCGGCTTGCGATTACCGCCGCGCCTTGAAGAACCCCCGCAACAGCGCCGCGCTCTCTTGGGCCAGCACGCCGCCGGTCACCTCGGGGCGCCAATGGCAGGTGGGTTGTTCGAAGAAGCGTGGGCCGTGCAGCACCGCGCCGCCCTTCTGGTCCGATGCGCCGAACACCAGCCGGCCGATGCGGGCATGGCTGATGGCTCCGGCGCACATGGCGCAGGGCTCCAGGGTCACCACCAGGGTCAGGCCGGTGAGCCGGTAGTTGCCGAGCTTCCGCGCCGCCTCGCGGATCGCCACGATCTCGGCGTGGGCGGTGGGATCATGGGCGCCGATGGGGCCATTGGCGCCGGTGGCCAGTACCTCGCCGCTGGCCGGATCCACCACCACGGCGCCCACCGGCGTCTCGCCCCGCGCTGCGGCGGCTTGCGCCGCTGCAAGGGCGATGCGCATGGTGCGAAGATCATGGTCCACGATCCCCACCCAATCGACGCCGCCGCGCAAGGTCAAGCCCAGGCGCCCGGCGACCGGGTGGCCAAGGCCCTGGCCCGGGCCGGCGTCGCCTCCCGGCGGGAGGTGGAGCGGCTGATCGAGGCCGGGCGGGTGGCGCTGAACGGCAAGGTGCTGACCACGCCTGCGGTGAAGGTGGAGCCGGGCGATATCCTCACCGTCGACGGGGCGGTGGTAAGCGACGCCGAGCCGGCGCGGCTGTTCCGCTATCACAAGCCGGTGGGGCTGGTGACCACCCACAAGGACCCGCAGGGCCGGCCCACGGTGTTCGACGCCCTGCCGAAGACCCTGCCCCGGCTGATTTCCGTGGGACGGCTCGACCTGAATTCCGAGGGCCTGCTGCTGCTCACCAACGATGGCGGCCTGGCGCGGGCCTTGGAGACCCCGAACGCAGCCCTGGTGCGCCGCTATCGGGTCCGCGCACGAGGCCGCACCACTCAGGAACGGCTGGACAAGCTGATGGAGGGGGTCACCGTCGAGGACGTCCGCTACGGCCCCATCGAGGCCAGCCTGGACAAGGCCAAGGAGGGGCCGCAGGGGGCGAACCTGTGGCTCACTGTGTGCTTGAGCGAAGGCAAGAACCGTGAGGTGCGCCGGGTGCTGGAGTCCCTGGGCCTGACAGTGAACCGGCTGATCCGGCTGGCCTATGGGCCCCTGGCGCTGGGTACGCTTATGCCGGGCGAGATCGAGGAGGTGGGGCCCCGCGTGCTGCGCGAGCAGTTCGCCGCCCACATCGCCCCGGCCAACCTGCCCAAGGGCGACCGGCCCCAGTTCGCCAAGGTTTCCACCATCGTCGGCCGGGCCGCGCCCACCGGCAAACGCCGGGAGGGCGGCGGCCCCGGGTCCAAGGCGGCCCCGGCTGAACCAAAGAAGGTCTATAAGGCCGGCTGGGCCAAGCCCAAGCCGCCTAAGCCCGGCGGGATGCGCACGCCAAAGCGCAAGCCCAGTTCGGCGCCCCGCGGGGCGGGGCGGAGCTAGAGCCCTTCCCACTCACGATGGATCATCGAGAGTGGGCAAGAAGGGCTCTCACTCTAAGTGGCGCGCGCGGCCAGCCGCCTGGCCAGGGTGCGGGTGCGGCGCGCGGCGGTGAGCGCGGTTCCCAGCCCGATCACCCCCAGCCCGACCAGCAGGCTCTGGCCGTTCCAGCCCCACATCGGCTCCAGGGCGGCGGCGACTGAGGCCGCGGTGAGCGCCGCCATCCGATGCGGCTTGGCCATGGGCCCGGAGAAGTCGGCGGCGAAGCCCAGGCCGCGGCCCAGTTCGCGGACATAGGCGGTGAGCGCCGCCAGCCAGGCGGCGGTCCAGCCCAGGATCGCGCCCGGCTCCAGGCCGGCGGCGTAACCGGCCGCCACCAGGAACAGGGCGTCGGCGATGCGATCGGGAAGCTCGTTCCAGATCGGGCCCGAGGCGCTGCCCCGCCCATGCTCCACCGCCACCATGCCGTCGAGCAGATTGCACAGCAGCCGCAGCTGGATGCAGGCGCCGGCGCCGATCAGCAGCACCGGACGCAAGCCCGCCTCCGCGCCGCCGACGCCGGCGACCAGGATCGCCCCCAGCACCGCGAAGCCGATGCTGGCCGCCGAGATAAGGTCGGGGCCGGCGCCGGCCCGGGCCATTCCAGCGGCGAGGCCCCGCGCCCAGGCGGTCCCACGGCTCTTCAGCGGCCGGCGGTTTTCCAGGTTGGGATCGGTCATGGGATGTTCGCTTTCAGCCGCGCGAGGGCAAGGGTGTAGACGATGGCGTAGCGGGTGGAGACCGACCAGGGCACGGCGATGGTGGGGGCGATTTCCGGCGTGCCGATCAGCCGGTGGACGCCGGTCAGCACGGCCAGGATCGCCGCGGCGGTGATCGCCGGCGGGGCCAGAACGGCGATCGCGCCCGCGAAACGGGCGGCCATGGCTTCCAGGGCGCGCTTCAGCACCAGGGTGATCAGCCCCGACATGGCCGCCTGGGCCAGGGCCGGAGTCCAGACGGCGGCCTGGCCGTGACCACGGTTGGCGAACAGCGCCCAGCCGCCCATGGCGACGGCGGCGAAGGCCACATGGACGGGTGTCGAACGGGCCAGTCGCGTCATGAGAAACCCTCGCCGCCGGGACCGCGGCGGTCAAGGCGGCTTGACCGTAGGCGCACGCCGGTCATGGTCGCGGAGTCATGACCGCCATCAGCCGCTTTCTCGCCGACCAGCCGCCGGCCCTGCTCTGGGGGCTGGTGGGGGTGCTGGGCGCCCTGACCCTGGCGGTGGCGGTCACCGCGCTGCTGCCGCGGTTGAGGCCTGGCAAGGACTACACCAACCTGCGCCAGCGGATTTCGTCCTGGTGGGTGATGATCGCCCTGCTGGCGGCGGCGCTGCTGGCCGGCTGGGTGGCGGTGACGGCGCTGTTCGCGGTGATCTCCTTCATCGCGCTGCGGGAGTTCCTGTCGCTGGCCCATATGCGGCCGGAGGACCGGCTGATCGTGCTGGCGGCCTATCTGACCATCCCGGTCAGCTACGGCTTCATCGCCGCCGACATCTACGGCTTCTACCTGGTGTTCATGCCGGTCTATGTGTTCATGTTCCTGCCCTTCGCCATGGCCTGCATCGGCCAGACCCGGAACTACCTGCCCACGGCGGCGACCTTCCACTGGGGTCTGATGACCTGCGTCTACAACCTGGGCTTTGCGGCGATGCTGATGCGGGCGCCCGCCAGCGAGGCCCTGCCGGCGGGGCCGGCCGGGGCGCTGTTCCTGCTCCTGGCAGCGACCTCGGCCAATGACGTGGCGCAATATGTCTGGGGAAAGCTGCTCGGCCGCCACAAGATCATGCCCACGGTCAGCCCCAACAAGACCTGGGAGGGCTTCCGTGGCGGCTGGGCCACCACGGCGGCGCTGATCTGGGGGCTGGGACCGGTGTTCACGCCGTTGCAGGGGGTGGGCCTGGCGACCCTGGCGCTCGCCCTGCCCCTGGCGGGCTTCGCCGGCGACGTGACCATCAGCGCGGTCAAGCGCGACATCGGGGTCAAGGACACCTCGGCCCTGATCCCCGGCCACGGCGGCATCCTCGACCGCACCGACAGCCTGCTGTTCACTGCGCCACTGTATTTCCACCTGCTGGCCTATTTCGGCCTGGAGCACTTCTGATGCGCTGGCTGCGCCGGGCCGCCATCGTGGTGCTGTTCCGGCCCCTGGCCCGCATCTTCACCGGGGCCGATATCATCGGCCGCCAGCGGCTGCCGCTGAAGGGCCCGGCGATCCTGGTGGCCAACCACGCCAGCCATGTGGACACCCTGCTGCTGCTGACCATCTACCCGTCCAAGGCGCTGGACCGGGTGCGGCCGGCGGCGGCGGCGGACTATTTCCTCAAGGGGGCGCTGATGAGCTGGTTCTCGCGCCGGATCCTCAACATCGTGCCGGTGGCCCGCGACCGGGTGGCGGCCGGTGACGACGTGCTGGCGCCGGCCCGGGCCGCCTTGGCGGCCGGCGACATCCTGCTGGTGTTCCCGGAGGGCACCCGCGGCGACGGCGAGGAACTGGCCAAGCTGAAGAACGGCGTCTCGCGCCTGGTGGCGGCGTTTCCCGACGCCCCGGTGATCCCGATCTGGCTGCAGGGCGCGGCCCGGGTGCTGCCCAAGGGGGCCGCGGTCCCGGTGCCGATGAACTGCACCGTGCTGGTGGGCGAGCCGGTGCCCTGGGCCGGCGACCGGGCGGAATTCATGGAGGCCCTGCGCGCGGCACTGGAAAACCTGCACGCCCTGGCGCCGCCGCAGCGTTGGGCCTGATGCGCATCGTCGCCGGCGAATTCAGGGGCCGCACGCTCAGCGCGCCGCCTGGGGGCGTCACCCGGCCGACGTCGGACCGGGCGCGGCAGGCGGTGTTCAACATCCTCGAGCACGCCCCCTGGTCGGGCGGCGTAAGGGACAAGCGGGTCATCGACCTGTTCGCCGGCTCGGGTGCGTTGGGCTTCGAGGCCCTGTCGCGGGGCGCGGCCTTCTGCCTGTTCGTGGAGACCGACGAGGCCGCCCGCGGGGCGATCCGCGAGACGGTGGACGCGCTTTGCCTGTTCGGCCGCACCCGGGTGCATCGGCGCGACGCCACCGACCTGGGGGTCAAGCCCGGCGCCGACGGGGCGGCCTTCGACCTGGCCTTCCTGGACCCGCCCTACGGCCAGGGCCTGGGGGAGGCGGCGTTGGCCCGGCTCGCCGAAGGGGGCTGGCTGACCGACGGCGCGGTGGTGGTGTTCGAGCGGGGATCGCACGAGCCGGGGGTCTCGGTGGCCGGGTATCAGCCGCTGGACGTGCGCGACTACGGGGCGGCGCGGGTGAACTTCCTGCGCTTCACCGCCTAGCCCTGCAGCGCCTTGCGGGCCTGCTCCCAATATTGGGATCCGGTGATCAGGGTGACCAGGGCGGCCAGCCAGAACAGGCTGTGGGCGACCAGGGCCACCGGGGCCAGGCGCTCATAGGGCAGGTCGAAGGCGCCCCAGGCGGCGACCAGCAGTTCCAGCGCCAGGGCCGTGAGCTGCAGGGTGGTCTTCCATTTGGCCAGCAGGGTCACCGGCAGGGTGACATCCTTGGCCGCGCAGACTTCGCGCAGGGCGCTGACGGTGAACTCCCGGAACAGGATCAGCCCGGCCGGCAGCAGCACCATGGGCTGTGGCCCCAGCGCCATCAGGCCCAGGATCGCGCCGCAGACCAGCACCTTGTCGCCGATGGGGTCGAGGATCGCCCCCCAGACGCTGACCGCGTCCAGCTTGCGGGCCAGCCAGCCGTCGTAGAAATCGGTCACCGCGGCGACCACGAAGGCG
>CAXNKO010000024.1:0-10714 GCA_964202685.1 Caulobacterales bacterium | reverse complement strand
GCAGCGCCGAGGCGATCAATCCGCCGGAAGTCTCGGCGGTGGAATTCTACCAGAAGATCTACGGGCCGGACTTCCAGGACCCCAATTCACCCACATTCACCCCTGATCGCAAGACCATGCTGCGCAAGAGCGTGCTCTCCGGGGTGCTGGAGGAATCCAGGGACATGACCCAGGGTCTGGGGGCCGCCGACAAGCAGCGCGTCGATCAGTACTTCACCTCGATCCGCGAGCTGGAGGGCCGCCTGGAGATGCAGCTGCAGAAACCGCCGCCGGCCCCGAGCTGCGTGATCCCCAAGGGCGCCGCCCCCGAGGTCCAGTCCGGTCTCGACGTGGAGTGGGTGGGCGCGCGCCACCGGGCGATGACCGACTTGCTGGTGATGGCGCTGAGCTGCAACCAGACCAAGGTCTTCAACATGGTCTATTCCGACTCGGGCTCCTCCCTGGTCCGCAAGGGCTCGGACCGGACCCACCACATCCTCACCCACGAGGAGCCGATCGATCCCGGGCTGGGGGTGCAACCGAACGCCTCCTGGTTCGTCGATCGGGCCATCGAGAACTGGGCCTATTTCGTCGAGGCGATGGCCAAAACGCCTGAGGGCGACGGGACGCTGCTGGACCACTCGCTGGTCTACGCCCACACCGACTGCCTGTTCGCCAAGGTCCACTCCCTGGAGGGCATCCCGATGTTCACCGCCGGCAACCTCAACGGCCGGGTCAAGACCGGGCTGCACATCGACGGCAAGGGTCAGGCCGGCACCCAGCTGGGCTACACCTGCCAGCGGTTGATGGGGGTGCCGGTGTCGAGCTGGGGCCAGCAGTCCATGTTGGCCACCCGGGAAATCACCGAGATCTACGCCTGAGGCCGGAAGGGACGCGCAGGGTGATGGGGTCGCACGGGATCAACGTCTTCGCAGCGACGCTGGCCAGTGTGGCGCTGCTCGCGGCTGGCGGCGCATCGGCGGCCAAGGCGGTTGCGAAGGCCGGGCCGCCTGTGAGCGTGCAGATGACCGAGGACGGCCCGGTGTTCGCGACCCTGGCGGGCATGACGCTGTACAGCTGGGCCAAGGAGGACACCACGCCGGGCAAGGCTCAGTGCGGCAACGAACGCCACAGCTCCACCCGCATCGTCACCGGCGAGGTCATTCCGCTGCCCGCCGCCGACAAGCGTCGGACCTGCCTGCAGAAGTGGTCGCCATTGCTGGCCGACGCCAACGCCAGTCCGCAGGGCTCCTGGTCGCTGATCACCCGCGACGGCGGCGCCCGGCAGTGGGCTTATGAGGGCCACCCGCTCTATTCGTCGGTCAAGGACCGCCGGCCGGGCGATGTGAACGGACTGGGCTTCGGCCGCTCCGGCCTGGGGGGCGGCGGTTGGCGTCAGGCCTTCGCGCCGCTGGGCTTCCCGCCGGGGCTGAAACTCATCCGGCGGCCGCAGGGTCTGGTGCTGGCGACCGCCGACGACCGCCCGCTGTATGTGCGCCAAGGCGCTCAGCGGGCCTGCGCTGGCTGCGATGAGCCCCTGCAGCCGCTTCGCGCCGCCGCGGTGGCCGAGCCCCGCGGCGACTGGTCGGTCATCGACGCCGGCAGCGGACGGCGTCAGTACGCCTTCAAGGGCCAGCCGCTCTATGCCGCCGCGCGCAAGACCGAGGACGCGAATTTCGGCTCCGGCTGGGCGCAGGCGCTCTATCGGCCGACGGCGGGGCGCCCGGCGGACATCTCCACCCGCTTCAGCGTCATCGGTGAGGTCTACACCACCAGGACCGGCATGGGCCTCTATGTGTTTTCCTGCACCACCCCCGGCGCCGACAATCTCAGCTGCGACGACCCCGGCGACGCCGCCGCCTATTGGTCGGTGCTCTGCGGCCTGGCCACCGACTGCGACAAGCGCTGGCGGCTGGCGCTGGCCCCGCCCGGCGCGCGCCAGATCGGCGAATGGTCGGTCGTCGATGTGGCGGTCCCGCTGTACGGCGACCCCGGCGGAATCACCTACCTGCCCAGCGAGGCGCCGGCCACAGTGAAGGCCTGGGCATATCGGGGCCGGCCCCTCCATACCTATGTGCTGGACGAGTTCCCCGGCCAAATTCTCGGTCACGCCACCCAGCCGGGCAACTCGGGCTTCGACGCCATACCGGTCGAGGGCGCCGAGGTTGAGCGGTGAATCAGGCGCTGCGACCTGACGCTTCAGACATGCCCGCGGGCAAGGGAGTCGAACCATGATCATAGCTACAGGGATCGCCTGGCGCAGGCTGCTTCCCGGACTGGTCCTTGCCGCCGCGCTGGCGGGCGGCGCGGCGAGCGCCCAGGACGCCCCGGCGCTGCGGGTCGGCGGTGTCGGCCTGAACGTCGCCGACATCGAACGATCGGCGAAATTCTACACCGGGATCCTCGGCCTCAAGGTGGCCATGCGCGTGCCCGCCCAGGGACCGACCCGCGAACTGGTGCTGTCGGCGTCCGGCAAGGTGGGCGAGGATACGATGGTCGTGCTGGCCAAGCTGGACGACAAGCCGTTGACGCCGGGCCGCCAGGGCTATGGCCGCATCATCACCAATCCCGACGACGCCATGGCCATCGTCAGGCAGGCCGAGGCGGCGGGGCACAAGGCCCACATCCATCCCACCGGTCCCGGCGGCCCGATCGTGGCCATGATCGAGGACCCGGACGGCTACATGGTCGAACTGTACCAGCGTCCCCCCGCCGCAAAATAGCGGCGCCGGGCCCCGGCCTATCCCGCCAACATGGCGTCCAGAGTCTCGGTGAAGATCGCCGAGGCTTCGGCGGTGTCGATGTCGTGGGCCATGCGCACGCCCAGGGCCTCGCGCGCCTCATCGACGCTTAAGGACAGCACGTCTTCATAGCGGAACATGAAGATCGGCCCGGAGGCTTCGCCGACCTTGATCCCATGGGCGATGCACTCGAGCATCTTCGGCCAGCTCTGGGGGTAGTGCAGGATCGAGCGGCTCAGCACCCGCAGAGCGTTGAACAGATATTTGACGTTGAGTTCGCCCGCCAGCTCCGGCGACAGGTGCTTAAACAGGTTGCTCAGCGTCACCCAATAGGGGACCACCTCGCCCAGGGCGTCGAACGCCCCGCCGGTGACGATGTGCTCCAGATCGTGGGTCTGCAGGTGGCGGCGGGTGTAGAAGTCGAAATGACCCTTGGGCGGCGCCCTGGGCACGATGTCCAGCTGCGCGTCATTGTCGGCCACGAACCGGTAGAGCTTGCCGCCGATGCTGTGTTCCGGCAGCCCCCGCAGGTCGTCGCGGTCGTAGGTCGACATGAACCGCTCCCCCAGCCAGCGGTCGAGCCCGGGGTTGATCTTCCGCTCCGCCTCGAACAGCTGGTCCACCGCCGCCTCGTCGCGGATCTTGGCCAGGGAGGCCACCAGCTCGATATTGTCGGCGGGGATCGGGAAATCCGCGCCGTTGCGGCGCAGCAGGCTGGACGCCACCCATTCCCGCAGCCTGGGGCTGTTCAAGTATTTCGATGAGCTGACCAGGGCGCTGCTCTGCGTGGCCACCGGCCGCACGCCACGGCCCAGGTAGGGCGTCTCCTTATCCGGCTTGTCCATTGGGTCTCCTCGATCTCGGCTCAGACCGCCGGCGCCACCGACAGGGCAAGCACGTCCGGCTGGGTGAAGGTCAACCGCGCCGCGTCACGCCGGTGCCCCGCCGCGCCGCCCAGTTCCTGCTGCAGCTGCAGCAGGCGGATGGTCCAGATGTGCAGCGGAAATTCGCGCGTGAACCCGATCGCCCCGTGCAGCTGGTGGCACTCGCGGAACATGGTGTCGGCGGCGCCGGTGGCGAAGGCCGCCGCAGTGGCGGCCAGATCGGGGCGGGCGTCGCGGTAGGCCGCCTCCAGGGCCAGCCAGCGCGCCCCCTCGGCCAGCACCGCCAGCCGTCCCAGCCGGTGCTGCACCGCCTGGAACGAGCCGATCGGGCGGCCGAACTGGCGGCGGTCGCGCACAAAGCCCACCGTGAGGTCCAGCGCGCCCTTCATCAGCCCGGCGCACTGCACAGCGATCTCCACCCGCCACCCGTCGCGCAGCCGCCCACCGGAGCCGGGCCCCAGGGACCGGGCGCGGGCCAGGGCCTCGCCGCGCAACCGCGCCAGGGGAAATCCGGCCCGGTTGGTGTCCACAGCCGTCCAGTCGTCGGGCGCAGTGTCCAGCGCCAGCGCCTCGTCGCCCTTCAGCACCAGCAACAGCTCCGCATACCCGCCCAGCCGCACCGGCTGATCGGCCGGCGCCTGGGCCAGGGCCACACGGACGTCGCGCACCTCGCCCAGCACCATGGGCGCCACCAGGGCGCTAGCGGTGAAACTGGTGACCCCGGCGCATCGGGCCACCTCGAACGCCACCAGGGCCGCGTCGAGACCGCCTGTTTCACTGGCCTGGCTGATCGCCATGAATCCCGCCGCGCCCAGGGCGGCGTCCAGCTCATGATCATAGCCGGGCGTGCGGGCGAACTGCAGGACGCGCTCGCGGCCGGCGTGGCGCTGCAGCAGGGTTTCCAGGGAACCGATGATCGGGGCCTGGTGCTCGTTGAGGGTGAACTGCATGGCGGACCCTATTTCGACCGCGGCAGGCCGAGGAAGTCGATGGCGATGCGGTCGAGCTGGATCTCCGCTGTGCCCGAGGCCACGGCCATGGAGGCGTTGCGGATCGGATCCACCCCCGGCCCCTTGCGGTCCAGGGCCTCGAGGCCCAGCACGTCGGCCGAAAGCTGCGCCACCATCTTCAGGCAGTCGGTGCTGATCAGCCGCGACAGGTTGGAATCCGCCGTGGGCGGACTGCCCTGTTCGCGCAGGTCGTAGACCTTGAGTGTCAACAGCCGCGCCGCCTGGCAGGCGGCCCAGGCTTCGCCGAACCGGCTCTGGATCTCCGGATCCTCGAACCTGCCATTGGCGATGGCGATCTGGGCGGCCTCGGCCAGTTGCAGAGCGGCGCGCTGATATTGCGTCGAGCCGACCCGCTCATAGGCCAGCGCCCAGCGCACCACCTCCCAGCCCAGGTTCTCCTCCCCCAGCCGCCAGCTCATCGGGATGCGCATGTCGTCGAAGAACAGCTCGTAGTGGGACTCATCCCCGGCCAGGCTGGCGATGTGCCGGGTGGTGAAGCCCGGATGGCCCATGGGCACGATCAGCACCGTGATCCCCCGCGCCCGCGACTCCGCCTCGCCGGTGCGCACCAGCAGGATGCAGAAATCGGCGATGCCCACGTGGGAGGTCCAGATCTTGCTGCCGCTGACCACATAGTCGTCACCGTCGCGGACGGCGCGAGTGCGGAGCGAGGCCAGGTCGCTGCCGGCCTCGGGCTCGGAAAATCCCTGGCACCAGAACACGTCGCCGGCGGCGATGCGGCGCAGGTGGTAGAGCTTCTGTTCCTCGGTCCCGAACCGCATGATCGCCGGGCCGATCCAGTTGACGTTCATGTACTGGGAGCCCCGCGGCTCGCCGATGGGGGTCAGCTCCTCGCCGAGGATCGCCTGGCGCCAGGCGGAGCATTCCGCGCCGCCGTATGCCTTCGGCCAGTTCTGGGTCAGCCAGCCCTGCTCGGCCATGCCGCCGGCGAACGCCTTGGCGGCGGCCTTGTAGGTCGGGCGGTCGGTCTGGTCGTAGCCGCGCCAGCCGGCGGGCATCATCTTGCGGATATAGGCCTGCAGGTCGCGGCGGTAGGCCACGTCCTCCGGCGTCCAGTCAAACTCCACGTTCCGCTCCCGTGCTTCTTCTTCGCCGCCGCGACTGTAACGCGGGGTTCGCGCCGGCGACAGACCCGGCTATTCCGGCAGGGCGGTGAGGACGCCGCCGTCGATGGAGATGGTCTGGCCGGTGATGTAGGTCCCGGCGTCGCTGGCCAGAAAGGCCACCATGCGCGCCACGTCCAGCGGCTGACCCAGCGCCTTGGTCAGCACCAGGGTGGTGGCGTGGGCGCGCACATCTTCGGGCACCGAGGCGACGAAATGGTCGGTCAGCACCGCCCCCGGCGCCACCACATTGCTGCGCACCCCCTGTTTGCCGAACGACGCGGCGATGTGGCGCGACAGCATGATGATCCCGGCCTTGGAGACGCTGTAGGCGACGCGCGCCCCCCGCGACGGGGCCAGGCCCTGGCGCGACGCCATATGGATGACCGAGCCGCCGCCGCCCTCGATCATCAACGGAATGGCGAAGCGCGACACCAGCATCGTGCCCCGCAAGTTGACCGACATGGCCGTGTCCCAGATGGCCAGGTCGGTGCTCACCACGTCCTTGTCGTTTCCGATCACGTCCATGGACGTCGCCGCGGCGTTGTTGACCAGCACGTCGATGCGGCCGAACCGTTCGCGCACCGCCGCCACCATGGCCTCGACGCGGTCGGCGTCGGCGATGTCCACGCCCAGGCCCATGGCGGTAAAGCCGCGCCCGGCCAGGGCCTCGGCCTCGGACTGAGCCCGGGCCGCGTTGATGTCGGCCAGCACCACCTGCGCGCCCAGTTCCGCCATCTGTGTCGCGCTGGCCAGGCCCAGGCCCGCAGCGCCCCCGGTGACCACGGCGATCTTTCCGTCCAGCGAAATCATGACGTCCTCCCGATCAGTAGATATGCCGCAGGCGGCCGCCGACCACGGCGATGCTCTGGCCCGAGATCGCGGCGGCCTGCTGCGAGCACAGGAAGGCGATCATGCGGCCCATGTCCTCAGGCTGTCCCGGACGGCGAACGGGAAGCTGCCGATAGCGCTCGGCCAGCAGCGCATCCACGTCCGCGCCGGTGTCCTTGGCCAGCCAGGTGAAGTAGTCGATCATCCGCTGGGTGGCGATCGGGCCGGTGAGCATGTTGTTGACGGTGATCCCGTGGGGGGCCAGCTCCACCGCCAGGCTCCGGTGCATGGCCGCCACCGCCGGGCGCACGGTGTTGGGCAGGATGTGCGGGATTTCCCACTGCGGCTCCCGGGCCGAACCGGAGGCGATGTTGAAGATCCGTCCCCAGCCGCGCGCCTTCATGCCCGGAATCACCGCCCGGACCAGCAGCCAGGCCGACAGCAGCAGCTGCTTGAACTCGACGGCGTATTCGCTGGTCGGCGTGTCGGTGAAATAGCCGGCGTGGGGGCCGGCGCTGGCCGGGTCGATGACGTGGCCAATGACATTGCTGACGGCGATGTCCACGCCGCCGAACCGTTCGCAGGCCGCGGCGACCACGCGGTCCACATCGGCGGCGTCGGTCATGTCCGCCGCCACCGCCAGCACTCGGCCGGGCGCCTGGGCCTCGAGTTGCGCCGCCGCGGCCTGGAGGGTTTCCGGCGTGCGCGCCGCGATCGCGACGCGGCAGCCTTCGGCCAGCAGCGCCTCGGCCGTCGCCAGGCCCTGGCCCTTGCTGCCGCCGGAGATGACCGCTGCGCGGCCGGTGAGACCCAGGTCCATCAGAACACCCCGCCCTGGCGCGCGTCATCGACGCCCACCACCAGGCCGGTGAGGAAACCGGACAGCGGGCTGGCGAGATAGGCGGTCATGGCCCCCGTGGCGGTCAGGATCCGCGACCGCTCCGCGCCGGTCCGGCCGCTGTCCCAGAGGATCGCGTTGCAGGTGACGCCGTGCGGGCCCAGCTCGCCGGACATGGCCTTCATCAGCCCCAGCACCGCCAGCCCCACGGTGCGGTCGAGGTCGGCGGATCGCGCCGTCATGGCCTTGGCCTCCACCGGGCCCACGAACAGGAACCGGCCGAAGCCCCGCGCCTGCATCGCCGGGGCCAGGGCCTTGAACAGCCCGGCGACCGCGTCCACCTGTTGCAGCGCCTGGCGAACAACCTCGGCCTCCAGGCTCGCGAACCCGCCTTCGGGCAGCGGCGGCAGCACGAAGACGGCGGCGCCCACCGGGCTGCGCCGGTCGGCGGCCGCTGCGGCCTCGGCCGAGCCGTCCAGGCTGAGCCGGGCCCCCTCGCCGGCCAGCGCTCGCGCCACGGCCCCCCCGGCCTCGGTCTCGGCGTTGGCCACGATGGCGTGGAACCCCTCGAGCTGCAGGTTCATGGGGCGTCCCCCACGCCGGAAGTCACCTCGAGGCTACTGACGCAGCAGGCGGCCCGGCAGGGCGCCGGTGTGTTCGCCCGCCTCCATCAGCACCTGGCCGTTGACGACGGTGGCGCGGATCCCCAGCGCCTTCTGCAGGTAGCGGCGCGACCCGCCCGGCAGGTCATGGACGACCTTCGGTGTGTCGGGGGTGATCGTCCGCGGATCGAACACATTCAGGTCCGCCTTCAGGCCCTCGCGGACCATGCCGCGGTCGCTGAAGCCCCAGGTGACGGCGGGGGTGAGGGTGATCATCTTCACCGCCTCCTCGAGGGTGAACACCTGCCGCTCGCGGGCCCAGTAAGCGAGCAGATAGGTGTGGATCGAGCAGTCCGAGATCTGGCTGACGTGGGCGCCGGAGTCGGAGAAGGTCATCACCGTGCGGGGGTGGCGCAGCACCGCCAGCAGGTCTTCCTCGGGATAGGGCGCCAGGGCCTGCACGAAGATCTGCGACAGGCCGGGGCTTTCCAGCGCCAGGTCGATCATCACCTCCATGGGATCGCGGTTCTGTTCGCGGCCAAGCGCCCCCAGGGTGCGGTAGGGCGGCAGCGGGCCGGTGCGCACCTCGATCAGGTCCCACTTCGGCCGGCGCGGCTCCGCCGACAGTGCGCGCGGATAGGCCTCGTTGTGCACCGCCGCCACCAGCCGCGCCCGCAGCTCGGGCTCGCTGCGCAGGCGCCGTTCCTGTTCGGCCAACGGCAGCGCCCGGAACGACGCCCACGCAGGCAGCTTGTCGAAGGGCAGGCCCGATTCGAATGACAGCAGGATGGTCAGGCCGCGGCTGTGGGTCTGGCCGATCATCCGCCCGCCGACGCCGGCCACCCGGTCGAACATCTCCAGCTGCTCGCGCCAGGTGGTGCCGCCCACCGCGCCGACTCCGAAGGTCACCGGCACGCCGGTCTCCACGGCCAGTTCCTCCAGCCCGTCCGGCACCTTGCCGCCCAGGGCCAGCTCGAACATGCCTTTTCCGGCGTCGCCCAGCACCCCCACCAGGGCGCGCACCTCGTCCCAGGTCCCCACCCGCGAGGCCACCGGCAGGTCGTCGGCGGTCTCATGGGCGAAGGATCGCGAGGTGGACAGCCCCATGGCCCCGGCCTCGACGCCGGCCCGCAGTTGCGCGGCCATCGCCGCCAGGTCGTCATCGCTGGCCTCGGCCTCGAACGCCCGCTCGCCCATGGCCCAGGTGCGCAGGGCCGAATGGCCCACATAGACCGCGTGGTTCAGCCCCTTGGGCAGCCGGTCCACATAGTCCAGGTATTCGGGGAAGGTCTCCCAGCCCCAGGTGATGCCCTGGGCCATGGCCGCAGCGGAAATGTCCTCGGCCCGCTCCAGGTTCTTCACCACCATGCCGCGGGCGTCAGCCCGGCTGGGGGCCAGGGTGAAGCCGCAATTGCCCATCACCACGCTGGTCACCCCCTGATAGCAGGAGGGGCTGGAGAGCGGATCCCAGTTGATCTGGGCGTCCATGTGGGTGTGGCCGTCGATGAAGCCCGGCGTCACCGCATGGCCCTCGGCGTCGATCTCGCGCGCGCCGCGTTCATGGATCCGGCCGACCTTGGCGATCCGGTCACCCACCACCCCCACGTCGGCCCGGTATCGCGCCAACCCGGATCCATCGACGACATCACCGCCACGTATGACAAGGTCGTAGGCCATATCCGTCTCCCGGGTTCCGCAGCGAAAGGCTGACAGGCGGCCCGGGCTTGTCAACACTTCCCGCCGCCCCATCGGCGCGCGGTGGAGATATGTTACAGCGTGGCGGCGCCCGCCTCGGGGCCGGGCCTGGATATCGACGATGACGACAATCGACCGCGACATCGCCATCGTGGGGGCGGGCCCGGCGGGCGCGACCCTGGCCAACCTGCTGGCGGGGTACGGCGTGTCGGTGATCCTGATGGACCGCGAGGCCGGGGTGGTGGACGAACCCCGCGCGGTGGGCATCGACGACGAGGCCCTGCGCACCCTGCAGGCCTTCGGCATGGCCGAGCCGGTGCTGGACAACGCGGTGCGCAACGCCCCCATCCGCTACTACGACTCCCGGGGCCGCATCCTGGCCCATGTGGCCCCCAGCGCGCGGCCCTACGGCTGGCCGCGCCGCAACCTGTTCTTCCAGCCGAACCTGGAGGCGGTGCTGCGCGCCAGCCTCGGGCGCTTCGCCAACGTCGATCTCCGGACCGCCTGCGAGGTGGTCGAGCTTGCCCAGGACGGCGACGGCGTGACCCTCGAGGCCGTGCAGGGCGCCGAGCGGCTGCAGGTCCGCGCCCGCTACGTGGTCGGCGCCGACGGCGGCCGCAGCTTCGTCCGCGCCGCCACTGGCATCGGCATGCAGGGCGACACCGCGCCGATGAAATGGTTGGTGGTGGATGTGGAAAACGACACCTGGGATGCGCCCTATTCCGCGGTTTATTCCTCGCCGCACCGCCCGGTGATGACCATCCCGCTGCCGTTCGCCCACCGCCGCTTCGAGTTCAAGGTGCTGGACCACGAGGACCCCGACGCCATGGCAGAACCAGCGATGGTGGAAAGCCTGATGAAGCGCTTCTATCCGGACGCCCCGGTCCCGCCGGCGCTGCGCCGGCGCATCTACTGGCACCACTCGCGGACGGCGGAGAGCTTTCAGCGGGGTCGGGTGTTCCTGGTCGGCGACGCCGCCCACCTGCAGCCGCCGTTCTTCGGCCAGGGGA